>NZ_LUAZ01000037.1:0-42821 GCF_001647255.1 Cellulosimicrobium sp. I38E | reverse complement strand
GACGGGGGACAGGTCGAAGGCGGGGAAGGTGTCGGTCATGCGGCCAGCGTGGGGCCTGACGTCGCGTGAGGGTCAAGCACCCGCGCGCCGCTCGTCGGCCAGCAGCGCGTACGTCACGCCGTCGACCCAGCCGAGGTCGCGGTGCAGCGAGTCGCGCACGCCCACGCCCTCGCGCCGCATGCCGACGCGTTCCATGAGCCGCCACGACGGTTCGTTCGCCAGGAACGCGTTCGCGACGACCCGCCGCAGGCCCAGGTCCTCGAAGCACACGCGGAGAAGGCCCTGGACGGCCTCCGTCGCGTACCCCCGCCCCTGGTGCGACGGCGAGAGCGCCCAGCCGATCTCCGCCTCGTCCGGCCGGGGGCGGTCGACGACGTCGCGCTGGCCCCAGCCGTCGCGCACCGCGAGGTAGAGGTCGCCGACGACCTCGCCGTCGTGCTCGACGACGAGCGTCGTCGCGAGCCGGCCTGGATCGCTGTGGTGCTCGCGCCACTCCGCGGCATCGGTGAACCGCTGCGTGAGCCAGCGGTCCACGGCGGGCAGGCTGCGGTAGGCGAAGAGGGAGTCGGCGTCCTCGGGCCGGGCGCGGCGCAGCACGAGGCGCGGGGTCGTCACGGGCCAGGCGACCCGGTCGAGGGCGTCCGGACGGACGTCGGTGGTGTCGGCCATGGGCACCACCCTGGCACGCGTCAGCGACGGGGATCGAGCAGATTGCGCCGGGGACGGCGCCGGGACGTGTCACACGCGGCGCAGGCGTCCGGTCGACAGGGGTGACAGGGCGGCGCGCGCCGCACGCAGCGACAGGAGGACACCATGAAGATCGTCGTGATCGGCGGTACGGGGCTCATCGGCTCGAAGCTCGTCACCGTGCTGCGGGACCGCGGCCACGAGGCCGTCCCCGCCTCGCCCAACTCGGGCGTCAACACCCTCACCGGCGAGGGCGTCGCGGAGGTGCTCGAGGGCGCGGACGTCGTCGTCGACGTCTCGAACTCTCCCTCGTTCGAGGACCAGGCGGTCCTCGACTTCTTCCGCACCTCGACGGGCAACCTCCTGGCGGCCGAGGAGAAGGCCGGCGTCCGCCACCACGTCGCGCTCTCCGTCGTGGGGACGCAGTCCCTGACCGAGAGCGGGTACTTCCGCGCGAAGATCGCCCAGGAGGAGCTCATCACGGGCTCGCCGGTGCCGTACTCGATCGTGCACGCGACGCAGTTCTTCGAGTTCCTCAAGTCGATCACGGACGGCGCCACCCAGGACGGCGTCGTGCACCTCGCGCCGGTCCTGTTCCAGCCGATCGCCGCCTCCGACGTGGCCGTCGCCGTCGCGGACGTCGCCACGGGCGCGCCGGTGCGCGGCATCGTCGAGGTCGCGGGGCCCGAGGTCTACCGGCTCGACGAGCTCGTCCGGACCACGCTCGCGTCGCTCGACGACCCGCGCGAGGTCGTCGCCGACCCGGAGGCCCGGTACTTCGGGGCAGCCCTGTCCGAGGGCTCGCTCGTGCCGGGCGACGGCGCGGTGCTCGGCGGCACCCGGCTCGCGGACTGGCGCACGCAGCAGTCCGTGGCGACGCGCTAGCGGACGGACCGGCCGAGAGACCTCGGCCCTGCTCGCCGGGCGGGCGTCCTCGTGCGGGGACGCGCGGGGGTCGCCCGCCCGGCGCGACGACGGGACACGCTGCGGGAGGACGGCGAGGCGCGCATGGACACGGAAGCACTCGGCCCGACGGTGCGCCGGCTCCGGCTCGCCGCCGACCTGACCCTGGAGCGGCTCTCCGAGCTCTCGGGCGTCAGCGACCGGGCCCTCAGCGACATCGAGCGGGGTGCCGCCCGGGGACCCCAGCACCGGACGATGCTGGCCGTCGTCGACGCGCTCGGCCTCGGTGAGCAGGACCGGGCCCTCGTCCTGCGGGCGGCGCGCGAGGGGCGTCGCCGGGCGCGTCCCGAGCCCGGGTGGCGCCTCCCGCTGCCGCGGGGGACGGCCGACTTCACCGGGCGCGAGGCGGAGCTCGACCGCGTGACGCGGGCACTGCGCGCGGCCCCGGGATCGCCGCCGCCCGTCGTCGTCGTCACGGGGCCGCCGGGATACGGCAAGACAAGCCTGGCCGTGCGCGCGGCGCAGCGGCTGCAGGCGGAGTTCGACGACCAGCTCTTCCTCGAGCTCGCGGGGACAGCGCCCGACGCCGTGCGCCCGGGCGCCGTGGTCTCCCGGCTCGTCCAGGCGCTCGTCGGCACGAGCACCCGGGGCAGCGACGACCCGGCCCGGCTGCGGGCCCTGCTCGCGGGCCGGCGCGTCCTCGTCGTGCTCGACGACGCGCACGACGAGGCGCAAGTGCGCGCCGCGCTCCCGTCGACCGGCCCGGCCGCGGTGCTCGTGACGAGCCGACGACGCCTCGAGGGCCTCGAGGACGTCGTGCGGGTCGACCTCGAGCGGTTGAGCGCCGGCGACTCGCGCGCCCTGCTCGCGCGGATCGTGCCCGAGCAGCAGGCGTCCGCGGCCGACCTCGCGCGTCTCGCCGCGCTGTGCGACGACGTCCCGCTCGCGCTGCGCATCGCGGCCAACCGGCTCGCGAGCCGGGCGACCTGGACCGTGGACGCGCTGGCCGCCCGCCTCGCGGTCGCGGACCGTCGCCTCGACGCCCTGGCCGCGGGCGACCTCTCGGTGCGCGCGGCGATCGACCTCTCGTTCGACCAGCTCGGGCCGGCCGCGCAGCGGCTGTTCCGCCGCCTCGCGCTCGCCGACGGGCGCGACGTCGGCACGGGGCTGGCCGCGACCCTCGCGCAGGAGCCGGTCTGGGCGACCGAGGAGCTGCTCGACGAGCTCGTGTCGCTCAGCCTCGTCGGTCCGGCCGAGCACGACCGGTACGCGCTGCACGACCTGCTCAGCCTCTACGCGCAGCGCGCGCTCGCCGACGCGGAGCCCGCCGAGGTGCGCACCGCCGTGCGCGACGCCGCGGACGCCTGGCTCCTGCGCACCGCCGTGCGGGCGGGCCGGTGGTTCGAGCCCGACGTCCTGGGCGACGGGTCCGCGGACGCCGAGGACGTCGTCAGGCTGGCGACGGGCGAGGAGGCCCGCGCCTGGCTCACCGACGAGGCGGCGGCGTGGTTCGCCGCCCTGGGCCGCGCGGGCCGGGGCGGCGACCATCAGGTCGTGGTCGACGTCGCCGAGGCCCTGCACTGGTTCTCGGACCTGTGGCCCTACTGGGGGCACTGGCACGAGGTCTACGCGGCGTCGGCCGCGGCGGCCGAGGCGCTCGGCGACGACACGCTCCTCGCGACCCACCTCGGCTACCTCGCGTGGGCGCAGGTCCACTGCCGGGGCGACGTCGTCGCGGGCGCGGCCGCGGCGGAGCGCGGGCGCGCGGTCGCCGAGCGGGTCGGCGACCCGGACCTGCGGGCGTGGGCCGCCTACTACGTCGGCTGGTGCGCGAGCTCCGCGGGCGACCACGCGCGGAGCGTCGCCGCGTCCGAGGAGGCGATCGCGCTCTTCCGTCGCGCGGACGACCGCGAAGGGCTGCCCCAGGCGCTGTTCCAGCGGGCGCAGGGACTCGCCGCGCTCGGGCGAGCGGACGAGGCGATCGCCCACCTGCGCGACGTCGTCGCGCTCGTGCGCGACCCCCGCACCGCACCGCGCGGGCAGGTCGCCGAGTTCACCGCCCTGCACGCGCTCGGCACGATCGCGCGCATCAGCCTCGACCGGCAGGACTGGGCGACCACGCGCCGCGTCGCGGACGAGGCGATCACCGGGTTCCTCGCGCAGGGAGCCCGTCCCTCGGCGGCGCACATGCACGTGTTCCGCGCGCACGCCCGCCGGGCCGAGGACGACCACGCGGGCGCGCGCGCCGACCTGGCGCGCGCCGTCGAGCTCTTCGAGGGGTCAGGAGACGCCGAGGGTCTCGCCGCCGCGCGGGCCGCAGGCGCCCTGGTGACCGTCGGAGACGACGCCGGCCCCCGTCGCCGGGACGACGGGGGCCGGACGGGTCGGACCGTCAGGAGACGGCGGCGACCGCGTCGATGATCGTCGCCGCGACCTCCGCGGGGCGCGAGACCGACAGCGCGTGGGACGCCCCCGCGACGGGGGTGCTGGCGCGCGCCCCCGCCCGCTCGGCCATGAAGCGCTGGAGCTCCACGGGGATGTTCTTGTCCTCCTCGCCGTAGACGAACCAGGACGGGACCTGTCGCCAGGCCGCCTCGTCGCCGGGCAGGCCCTCGCTCAGCGCGAGCTCGGTGACGGGTCGCTGCTCGGCCGCCATGACGACGGCACGCTCGACGGGAACGTCGTGCGCGAACTGCGACGGGAACGCGTCGCCACGGATCCGCAGCTCGTTGCCGCCGCTCGTCAGCGGGTAGTCGATCAGGGTCTCGCCGAGCGTGCTGCCGGGGAACTTGCCCGACAGCTGGAGCGCGGACTCGCCGGCGTCGGGCGCGAACCCGCCGACGTAGACGAGCGCCCTGACGGCGTCGTTGCCCGCCGCGGCACCGGTGACGACGATGCCGCCGTACGAGTGCCCGACGAGGACGACGGGGCGGCCGATCGCCGCGACGACGTCGCGGACGTACTCGGCGTCGCCCGTGACGGAGCGCAGCGGGTTGGCGATCGCGACGACGTCGACCGACTGCGCGAGGAGGCGCTCGACGACGCCGTCCCAGCTGTCGGAGCCGGCGAACGCGCCGTGGACCAGGAGGACGACGGGCTTCGTGGTGGACATGGGTTCTTCCTTCTCTCGGTGGAGCTGTCGGTACGGGGTGCGGCTCGGTGGCCGGTCAGAGGGTGCCGAGCGCGGTGCGCAGCACGTGGACCGCCTGCTCGACGGCGGCCGTGGCGGCACGGGTCGGGCGCAGCGGGTTGAGCATCATGAAGTCGTGGATCGTGCCGTTGTAGCGCAGGCTCGTCGTGGGCACGCCGGCCTGGAGCAGCCGCCGCGCGTACGCCTCGCCCTCGTCACGCAGGACGTCGTTCTCGTCGACGACCACGAACGCGGGCGGGAGCCCGGCGAGGTCGTCGAGCGAGGCGCGCAGCGGCGACGCGGTGATCTCGGACCGGCGGTCGACGTCGGGCAGGTAGCTGTCCCAGAACCACGCCATCGCCCGCGCCGTGAGGTGCGGGCCGTCCTTGAACTCGCGGTAGCTCGCCGTGTCCTGCGCGGCGTCGGTCACGGGGTAGTACAGCGACTGGTGGACGAACGTCACGTCGCCCCGCTGCTTGGCGAGCAGCGTGAGCGCTGCCGTGAGGTTGCCGCCCACCGAGTCGCCCGCGACCGCGAGGCGTGACGCGTCGAGGCCGAGCGCGGCGCCCTGCGTCGTGATCCACCGGGCCACCGCGTAGCCCTGCTCGAGCGCGACCGGGTAGCGCGCCTCGGGGGAGCGGTCGTACTCGACGAACGCGACGGCCGCGCGGGCGCCGACCGCGAGCTCGCGCACGAGGCGGTCGTGCGTGCCGGCGTCCCCGAGCACCCACCCGCCGCCGTGCAGGTAGAGCACGACGGGCAGCGTCCCGGTCGTGCCGCGTGGTGTGACCACGCGGACACGGACCGATCCGTCGCCCGCGGGCACGGTCACCCAGGTCTCCTCGACCTGGGCCATCTCGATGAGCTGCGCCTGCAGGTCGTCGAGCACCTTGCGGGCGCGCTCGGGGCCGAGCTCGTCGACGAACGGGGGCGCCGCGACGGCGTCGGCGAACGCCTGCGCCTCCGGTTCCAGGACGGGTTCGCTCATGTCTTCTTCTCCTTCGGTGCGTCGGATCCCCTGCCCCTCCAGCCTGCGAACCCGCCGACCCGGGCACCACGAAGAACGCACGCAGGACTCGGGTCCCGCGCACGTCGTGTCACAGGCCGGGTGCACGCCCGGTCGAACGGGTGCAGCAGGACGACGCGCGTCGGACGGGTCCGGTCGAGTCGTGAGGTAAGAGCGGGAGCACCGGGTTTCAGGCGGCCCTTCGCGGGGTAGGCGCCCAGCAGATCGCGGCTGGTCCACCCGCCGCCGGACCCGTGCGCGTCGCGTTCGTCGTGCCGTGTCACAGATCGCCGCGCTGTCCGGTCGGGTGGGGAAGAGCACCCGGCCGACCGGCCGGGGGGTGACGGCGGCACGAGGGCGGGCGAGGATGGCGGGCGTGGACGAGCGAGCGGCGGACCTGACGACGGCGGCGCAGCAGTTCAGCGCGGCGCGGCGCCGGCTGTTCGGGATCGCGTACCGGATCCTGGGCAGCGCGGCCGAGGCCGACGACGTGCTCCAGGACGCGTGGGTGCGTTGGCAGACGTACGACCGCTCGACCGTGCGCAACCCGGACGCGTTCCTCACGACGACCGTGACGCGGCTCGCGATCAACGTCGCGCAGTCCGCGCGCGTGCGCCGCGAGACGTACATCGGCCCGTGGCTGCCCGAGCCCGTGGACACGAGCGCCGACCCGACGCTCGGGGCCGAGCGGGGCGAGGCGCTCGAGGTCGCGCTGCTCATGCTCCTCGAGAAGCTCACCCCGACCGAGCGCGCGGCGTACGTGCTGCGCGAGGCGTTCGACTACCCGTACGAGCAGATCGCGGAGATCATCGGGCACTCGCAGGCCAGCGTGCGCCAGCTCGTGAGCCGGGCGCGCCGCCATCTCGGCGAGGAGCGCCGCGCGCCCGTCGCCCCGGAGGCCCAGCGCCGTCTGCTCACGGCCTTCGTCGCCGCGGCCAAGGCGGGCGACGTCGCGCTGCTGGAGCAGCTCTTCGCGGAGGACGTGATCTCCTACTCCGACGGCGGGGGAGCGGTCCGCGCGTCGAAGTTCCCGGTCGTCGGGCGCCCGCGCGTCGCGAAGTACCACCACGCGTTCGCCGAGCGCTTCTGGGCGGGCGTCGAGGTCGAGCCCGCCGACGTCAACGGGCACCCGGCCGTCAAGCTCTCGCGCGACGGGGAGCTCTTCGCCGTGCTCACGGTCCGCGCCACGACCGACGGCATCGACCGCGTGCTGTGGATGATGAATCCGCAGAAGCTCGCGGCAGTCTCCGCGTAGGCCCGGCATGCCCCAGCGAGACAGGGCGGTGGCGCGGCGCGAGGCCGACCGCGCCGCGCACGACCGCGTCGTCGAGGCGCTCCTGCGCGCGACCGCGGCCGGCGACCGGGACGCCGTGCGCGGACTGCTGGACCCGGCGGCGACCCTGTGGGTCGACGCGGCGGGCAGCGCCGCCGCGACGCCCGGGAAGGTCGAGGGCGTCGACGAGACGGCGCGGGCGCTGTGCCGCGTGCTGCGCCCCGGTCCGGGTGTCGAGGTGGCGGCGCGCTCGGTGAACGGCGTCGCCGGCCTCGTGGTGCGCCAGGACGGCGTCGTGACGGGCGTCGTGAGCGTCGCGGTGCGGTCCGGCCGGGTCGCCGAGGCGTGGGTCGTGCTCAGCCCGTCGAAGCTCGAGCGGTGGAACCGGGACTGACGTCCGGACGGCGAGACGACGGGTCAGGCACGGGTCTAGGGTCGCCTCCATGACGCTCTACCTCGACGACCGCGACGAGGGCCTGTCTCCCACGACGAGCCACCCCGCGTTCGTGTCCCTCGCCCCCGAGCCGTTCTACGACGAGGGCGAGGACTTCTCGCCGTTCGGCAACGACTCCGGGCACGACGCGCTGCGGGACCTCGAGGAGTGGTACGCGGCCGAGGGCCGCGACGACGCGCTGCCCGCGTTCGTCGACGGGCTCCTCGCGGCGTGGGACCTCGGGGTACCGGAGGACGTCTGGTCGGCTGGGCGCCAGGCCGCGTCCGACGGGCTCCGCTCCGGCGCGCTCGACGAGGCGGCGCTCGCGGCGGAGGCGCGGGCGCAGGTCGCGATCGTGCTCGGTCAGCTCAAGATCCGAGGCGGCCTCACGCCGCAGGCCCGTGCGGTGGGTGCGCGGGCGCTGGACGTGCTGGGCGCGCTCAACGACCACGCGCGCGCCGCGAGCCCGGGCTGGCCGTACGCCGACGCCGACGCCGCTGCGACGGCTGCGATGGCCGCGGTCGTGCGGGACGCGCCCGACCTGACCTGACCTGACGGCGCCCCGGCGGTGACCGGGGCGCCGCCCGGTGCGTCAGCGACGCGGTGGCGCGACCTCGTGGAGGGCGCCCGCGGCGTCCAGCTCGAGGACGACGTCGACGCCGAGGCGGGCGAGGAAGCCGTCGTCGTGGCTGACGACGAGCAGCGCGCCGGCGTAGCCGGACAGGGCCTCGACTAGCCGGTCCACGCTGCGCACGTCGAGGTTGTTCGTCGGCTCGTCGAGCACCAGGAGCTGGGCGGGCGGGTCGGCGAGCAGGAGCCGCGCGAGCGAGACGCGGAACCGTTCTCCGCCCGACAATGTCGACACCGGGCGGTCCACGCTCGACCCGCGCAGCAGCAGGCGCGCGAGCTGGTTGCGGATCGTGCCCGGGGCCGCGCCGGGCGCCCCGTCGCGCACGTTCTCGAGCGCGCTCCGGGCGTCGTCGAGCCCGTCCAGCCGCTGGGGCAGGTAGCCGACGCGGTCGGTGAGCAGCACGCCGCCGGCCCGACCGGGCTCCGGTGCGCGACCGGCGAGCAGGTTCTCCAGGAGCGTCGTCTTGCCGGTCCCGTTCGCGCCGACGAGCGCGACGCGCTCGGGCCCCTGCACGACGACCGTCCGGTTCGTCCCGTGCAGCTCGGCGAGGCGGCGGCCGCGCGGCACGTCGGGGTCGGGGAGCACGAGGTGCACGTGCTCGTCGTCGCGCACGCGGGCCGCCGCGGCGTCGAGCGCGTCCTGCGCGGCCTGGACCTTCGCGTCCAGACCCTGGCGCATCGAGCCGGCCGACACCTGTGCGGCGGACGCGCGCAGGCCCATCGAGATGCGTGACCCGGTGCGGTTCGCCTGGGCGGTGCGCGCGGTCCGCTCGCGGCGTGCGAGCTTGGTCTCGGCCTCGACGCGCTGGCGCTTCTCGGCCCGCAGCGTCTGCTCGGCGGTCCGCGCGGCCTGTGCCGCGGCGGCCTGGTCCGCCTCGAGCCGGTCGCGCCACGCGCTGTACGGGCCGCCGAACGTGGTGAGGCGGCCGGCGTGCAGCTCCGCCGTCTCGTCCATGTGCTCGAGGAGGTCGAGGTCGTGGCTCACGACGACGAGCGTCCCGGGCCAGTCGTCGACGAGCGCCGCGAGCTGTGCGCGGGTGCCGCGGTCGAGGTTGTTCGTCGGCTCGTCGAGCAGCGTGATCGCGCTGCGCCGCACGCGCAGCCCGCTGATCGCGACGAGCATCGCCTCGCCGCCGGACAGCTCGCCCACGCGCCGGTCGAGGCCGACGCCGTCGAGCCCGATCTCGGCGAGGGCCTGCGCGGCGCGCGCCTCGACGTCCCAGTCGTCGCCGACGGCGTCGAAGTGGCGCTCGTCGACGTCCCCGGACTCGATGGCCCGCAGCGCGGCGAGCGTGCCGTCGATGCCGAGGAGGCGCGCGACGCTCGCGTCCTGGCCGAGGGTCAGGGTCTGGGGCAGGTAGGCGACGTCGCCGCTCGTCGTGACGCGGCCCGACGTCGGGGTGAGCAGGCCGGCGACGAGGCGCAGGAGGGTGGACTTGCCGGCGCCGTTGTCGCCGACGAGGCCCGTGCGGCCGGTGCCGAACGTGCCGGTGAGGTGCGAGAGCGCGACGGTGCCGTCGGGCCACTCGAACGTGAGGTCGGTCAGGGTCACCGCGGAGCGGTGCAGGGTGGACATGAGGTGCTCCTCGTGCCCGCGGTCGCGCGGGCAGGGTCGTGCCGGGGAAGGACAGGTCGGCGCGAGAGCGGTGCGGCGGGTCCAGGCACGACGAGTCCACGGCACGAGCCGCGAAGAACTGCCCACAAGGGCTCCGCCACGGAGCCGGGGGCGAGAGGGTGCGCTGGGACGGGCCGCCGACGGCTCGGCGGCTAGAGTCTGTCGACCTCGATGAGCACGTGCCGATGCTATCAGCGCGCCTCAGTCCGGCGTCGGCCTGCTCCCGAGCGCGTGCACGAGCCCGGCCACCAGGGCCGCGGCAGCCGCGCTCGGGTGCGGCCGGGTCACGAGCCCGAGGGACCACGCCTCCGGCGCGTCGAGCGGGACCGCGACCGCGCCGTCGGCGGGCTCGTACATGTCGGCCGGCACCACCGCGACCCCGAACCCCGCGGCCACGAACGCGGGCAGGTCCCCGACGTCCGCGACCTCCGTGTCGGCGCGCGGCGCGACGCCCGAGTGCGCGAACGCGCGCTCGGCGACCACGCGGTTGCCGAACCCGCGCGGCGTCGTCACGACGTGCTCGTCGGCCAGGTCGCCCGGCGCGACCGACGCCGCCCCCGCGAGCGGGTGCCCGGCGGGCAGGACGGCGACGAACGTCGCGGACGTGAGGCGCGTGTACCGCAGGCCCGGGTGGTCCTGCGGGTCCAGCCCCGTGAAGGCGACGTCGACGACCCCGCGGCGCACGTCCTCCCCGAGGCCCGTCGAGCCGGCAGGACTCGGCGTCAGGCGCAGCTCGACGCCCGGGTGGCGCTCGCGGAACGCGGCGAGCACGCGCGGCAGGCCGAGGTAGCCGAGGTTGGTGAAGACCCCGAGGCGGACGGTACCGCGCACGAGGTGCGGGCCGGGCGCGACGGCGGCGCGTGCCTCGTCGACGGCGTCGAGGACCGCACGGGCCCGGGGGAGCAGCGCCTCGCCCTGCGAGGTGAGCGCGACGCTGCGCTTGGTCCGCTCGAACAGCCGGGCGCCCAGCTCGGCCTCCAGCGCGCGCACCCCCGCGGACACGCTCGACTGCGCGGCGAACACGCGGGCCGCCGCGCGCGTGAAGCTCAGCTCCTCGGCGACGGCGACGAAGTACTCGAGCTGGCGCGTCTCCATGGAGCGAGGCTACCTAATGATCGGTGATCGCGATCAGAGGTATCGGCACAAGTCGTTGGACGCGATCACCCGACCGAGCGCACGGTGGTGCGCATGACCTCGACCTCGACGCACACCCCGGACCTCGTCCGAACCTCTCCGCGGGCGACCCGGCGACGACCGCACGTCTCCCACGGCTCCGGCTTCCTCGTCGTGGCGCTCGCGTTCGCCACCGCCATGGCGTTCTCGACGGTCCCGACCCCGCTCTACCCCCTCTACCAGGTGCGCGACGGGCTCCCCACGGTCGCCGTGACCGTCGTCTTCGCTGCCTACGCGGTCGGCGTGGCCGCGAGCCTCTACCTCGTCGGTCACCTCAGCGACCGGTTCGGGCGACGGCGCGTGCTGCTCCTCGGCCTCGCGGCCGAGCTCGTCGCGGCGCTGCTGTTCCTCGCGCTCGACGGGCTGGGCGGGCTCGTGGTCGCGCGGCTCGTCTCCGGTGCGGGGATCGGCGCGGTCACCGCGACGGCGACGGCGCACCTCGCCGAGCTGCGCGCGGTCGCGCGCCCGGACGGCCCGCGCGACGCGAGCGCGGTCGCCGGCCTGGCGAACATCGGCGGCCTCGCGCTCGGCCCGCTCGTCGGCGGGCTGCTGGCCCAGGCCGCACCCGCCCCGCTCACGACGCCGTACGTCGCGTTCGCCGTCCTGCTCGCCGCCGCGATGCTCGCCGCCGCGCCCGTGCCCGAGACGGTCGCGCCGCCGGTCGGCCCGTACGCGTACCGCCCGCAGCGCGTCGCGGTGCCGCGGTCCGGGCGCGGCGCGTTCGTCGCCGCCGCGGCGGCCGCGTTCGCCGGCTTCGCCGTGTTCGGGCTCTTCACGTCCCTCACGCCGAGCGTGCTCTCGACGGTCATGCACGAGGACTCGCGACTGGTCGCGGGACTCGTGTCCGCCGCGGTGTTCGCGTCCGCCGCCCTCGCCCAGCTCGCGTCCGGGCGACTCGCCGCGGCGCGGCAGGTGGCGCTCGCGGTCGCGCTGACGCTGACCGGGCTCGTCGTCCTCGCCGTCTCGGTGGGGCTCGCGTCCCTGCCGGGCTTCGTCGCCAGCGCGGTCGTCGCGGGGGCGGGCGTCGGCATCCTCTTCCGCGGCGCGCTCGCGACGGCGGGGTCGCTCACCGAACCGCAGCGGCGCGGCGAGGTGCTCGCGGGGATCTTCCTCGTCGCCTACGTCGGGCTCGCAGTGCCCGTGCTGCTCCTCGGGCTCTCGCTGACCGTCGAGCCGCTGCGGCTCATGGTCGTCGTCTTCGCCGCCGCGACCGCGGTGCTCGTCGCGCTCGCCGCCCCGGGCCTGGCTCGCCGGTCCCCGCGAGGGTGACGTCCGCGCACCGTGACGTCCCGGCGCACGGCACACTGTGCCCGTGGTGTCACGAGGGCGACCCCGTCGGGGTGAGCGGCGCGCGACGGCGCGGGCCGCTCGCGTCGCCGCGGCGCGGTGGGCGGTCGCCCGGGCCCGGCGCATCGCGGTCGGCGCTTGCGGTGTGTGGCTGGTGAGCGTCGCGGCGGCCGCCCTGCTCGTGCTCGCCGCGCCGTCGCGCCGGCTGGTCTGGTCGGTCCAGCCCCCCACGCGCTCCGGGAGCCCTCCGGTCGAGGTCGAGGTCGTCGGCGCGGGGGCCGTGCTGCTGGTGGCGGGGGTCTCGCTGGCCGCCGCCGGGCTCGCGGGCGTCGGGATCCTCGTCGCGCAGGGACGAGCCCGCGACCCTGTCGACCGCAAGCAGCCGCTGCCGCTCTGGTCGATCGCGAGCGTCGCCGTCGCGGTCGCGGTGGCCCCGAACCTCCTCGGCACCCTGGCCCTGTCGGCGTTCGGTGCGGGCGAGAGCATCGCGGTGGTGGTGCTCGGCATGTCGCCGTTCGTGGTCGGGCCGCTCACGGCGGCGTTCGCCGCCGAACGGGCGTCGAGCGGGGCGCGCGACGTCCGCTCGACGGCTGCCCGCGACGAGAGCCCGGCGGGGTAGCGCTTTCCGTCCTCCGTGTGCCAGACTCGGCGACGCCGGTGAGAAACCGGTTTCTTGCACCGACGAAGGAGTTGGGTGATGGCAGGACGGTGGGTGAGGGTCCCGCTGGCCGCGGCGACCGCGGTCGTGATGGCGGTGACGGGGACCGCACTGACGAGCAGCGCAGCGCCGGACGCCGCGGGAGGGGATGGCGCTGCACCGGGCGGCCCCGGCGCGGCGGACCTCGGCCGGCAGGTGCTCGGCACGAGCGACGGCTGGGGCGCCGCGAACGGCGGCACCACGGGCGGGAGCGGCGCGAGCGCCGAGCACGTGCACGTCGTCGACACCTGGGACGAGCTGCGCGCCGCGCTGGGTGGCGCCGGGGCACGGACCGACACGACGCCGCGCATCGTGTACGTCGACGGACGCATCGACGCGTTCGCCGGGACCAGCTGCGAGGCGATCGCCGCGACCGTCCCCGTCGCGGGGAGCGACGTCCCGTTCTCGATGGACGACTACGTCGCGGCCTACGACCCCGCGACGTACGGCTGGGTGGACCCGGCCGGTCCGCTCGAGGACGCGCGCGTGGTCGCCGCCGCGGAGCAGGCGACGCGCACGCTCCAGCACGTGGGGTCGAACGTGACGATCGTCGGCCTGGGCGCGGACGCGCAGGTCGTGGGCGCGAGCCTGCGGATCCGCGACGCGCGCAACGTCATCGTCCGCAACGTCACGTTCTCCGACGCGCGCGACTGCTTCCCCGCGTGGGACCCGGGCGACGGCGACGCCGGCAACTGGAACTCGGCGTACGACAACGTGTCGGTGTGGACGTCGGAGAACGTGTGGGTGGACCACAGCACGTTCGACGACGGCGAGCACCCGCCCTCGTCGCTGCCCACCGTGTTCGGCCGCCCGTACGAGATCCACGACGGGCTGCTCGACATCACGCACGGCTCGGACCACGTGACCGTCTCGTACAACCACTTCTCCGACCACGACAAGACGGCGATTCTCGGCTCCTCGGACAGCCGCACCCAGGACGCGGGCAAGCACAAGGTGACGTACCACCACAACCGGTGGACCGACGTCGGCCAGCGCGCCCCGCGCGTGCGCTTCGGCGACGTGCACGTCTACAACGAGCTGTACGAGCAGTCGCGCGAGGGCATCTTCCAGTACTACTGGGGCGCGGGCGTCGACTCGAGCATCTACGCCGAGAACAACGCGTTCGAGCTCGCCCCGGGCGTCGACTCGGCGCGGATCATCGGCCGGTACAAGGGCGAGCGGCTCTTCGAGACGGGCTCGACCGTCAACGGCGAGCCCGTCGACCTCCTCGCGGCCTACAACGCCTCGGTGGGAGAGGCGGACTGGCTCGCCGACGAGGCGCGCTGGACGCCGACGCTGCACGGGAGCATCGACCCGACGTGGGCCGTGCCTGCGATCGTGCGGTCGTCAGCGGGCGCGGGTCGTCTCGGCCCGGTCGACGCCCCGGCCTACGACCCGACCGCGACGTACGGCGCGGGCGACGTCGTCGTCCACGACGGCGCGGTGTTCCGCGCCCAGTGGTACGCGCGGGGAACGATCCCGGGCTCGGCGTGGGGTCCGTGGGAGGAGCTCGCCACCGACGAGCGCGGCGTGCCGGTCTGGACCCCGACGCGCGTGTTCCGGGCCGGCGACGCGGTCGTGCACGACGGCGCGGTGTGGGTGGCGCAGTGGTGGTCGCGCGGGCAGGAGCCGGGCGCCGGCTCGTGGGGCCCGTTCCGCGCGGTCGGCTGAGACCCGCGGCCGTCACCACGACCTCACGGGGACGACGAGGGGGTCGGTCGGCACGGCGCGCTGGGGGCGTCGTGCCGACCGGGTGCTCGCGCGCTGGGCGTGTCCCTCGACGTCGCGGCGTGCTCGCGGCAGACTCTCGCCGTCAGTCGTCCCCTCAGGAATCGACGTCGGGAGCGTGCGCAGGTGCGAGCGAAGCGGTGGGCAGCGGTGACGGCGGTGGTGCTGGGCGCCGTGGTTCTCAGTGGCTGCGACGGCGACGGTGAGGCCGACGCCGCTCCGCCGGCCGCCCCGGACGTCGCTGCGGTCGAGGACGCCGCGGGGGACGACACCGCGGAGGACGCTGCCGCCTGCGCCGCCTACGGCGACGTGCTGACGATCCTCGAGAACGCCGACCTCAGCCTGGCCGACGGTCGTATGGACGCGCAGGAGCACGACGGCTGGTACCGGCTGGTGACCCGCGTGCTCGACCGCCTGCCGTCCGACGGGGACACTGCCGTGCAGACCGCGATCGGCGAGCTCCAGGAGGTCGCGCCGGCCCTCCCGCCCGGGGCGTTCGCGGAGTCGACCGGTGTGCACTCCCCGGAGTGGGACGACGCCGAGGGTGACCTCGGCGACGCGTGCGACGCCGTCGGCGCACCGCTGACCATCGACATGTTCACCGGAGGGTGACGCCCGGCGCGGTTCAGGTGGGCTCGGAGGCCGGTGCGAGCGTCGCAGCCAGCACCTGCCAGCGGTCGTCCGCCCGCACCCAGAGGCGCGTGTAGGTCAGCCGAGCGGAGACCGCGGCGCCGCCCTGGATCGCCTCGACGGCCGCGACCAGGCGGGTCACCCCGCTCGCGACGTCCTCCTTGACGTCCAGGGACACCTCCTCCAGGCGGGTGATCCGCAGGAAGCGCGAGCGGTGGCTCTCCAGGTCGTCCTCCTTGGAGAAGACGGACCCGTCCGGCCCGACGCCCACGCACCGGGGGTGCAGCAACGCGTCCAGCGCGTCGACGTCACCGGCGCGCTGGGCGGCCTGGAGCGCATGCTCAGCAGCGAGAAGACTCATCGCGCGAGTCTACGGACCGGGACTCGCCGCATGCCGGTGCGACTCACTGCGCCGGGTCGTCCAGGGCCGCGAGCTCGACGCGCTCGACGCCCCAGCCGAGCGCCTCGTGCCGTTCGACGCGCCAGCCTGCCCGCTCCGCGAGCCGGGCGACGTCGTCGGGCGTGCGCGGTGCCGTACCGGTCGTCGCCAGCGAGAGCAGGGCGTGCTCGTGGGCGTGGGGGCTGAGCCCGTCCGGCGTGAAGTCCTCGACGAGGACCGCGCGCGGCGCGGCGGTCCGCATCGCGACGAGGAGGTCGACGACCTCGTCGTCGGTGCGGTGGCCGGTCCCGAGCGCGCTCACGGCGACGTCGGTCGCAGGCCACGTCTCGGCGGCGGCGTGCGTCGTGACCGCTCCGGCCTGCTCGCGCAGGACCCCGAGCGGGACCGCGTCCTCGACGAGCGTCGTCGCGCGCTCGCCCGGAACCTCGGCGAGCAGGTCCGCGACGACGAGCGCGCCGGGACCGCCGAGCGCGACGGACCGCGCGTCCGCCCAGACCGGCCAGGTGCCGAGGCCGGTGAGCACGTACGGGAGCACGTCGGCGCCCTCGACGACCTCCGTGGCGCGGTCGGCGTCCTGCTCGACCTCGGCGCGCAACGACCGGCCGCGCGCGCGTGACCAGGCCGGGCCGCCGTCGCGCAGGGCGGGGGCGAGCGCGGCGAGCGCCAGGACGGCGTCCGCCTCGAGCCCCTCGTACTCCTCGCGCTCGTGCTCGTCGTCGAGGAGGTCCTCACCCGCGTCGCCCAGGGCGACCTTGTCGCCGTCGAGGGTCACGACGCCCGACGCCGCGAGCACGCCCACCAGGGCGCGGACCGCGCCCGGCGCGACGCGCGCCACCTCGGCGAGGGTCGCGAGGTCGCGAGGCCCCGCGCCCAGCTCGTCGAGCAGGCCGAGCTGGAGCGCGGTGCGGGTCGCGAACCAGGGCACGGGAGACGGGACCCCCGTGGGCTGCGGCTCCGCCTCGGCCGCAGGCCCCTGGGCCGGCGCCGGGGCGGCAGCCGGCTCCGCGTGCCAGTACCCGGTGACGTCGACGTGCGTGCGCGGCACGGCGCGCTCGCGCGTCAGGTAGCGCCGCACGGGCAGGAGCGTGCGGCTCTCGCTCGCCGCCCACGCGTAGACCTGGCCGGGCCACCAGTCGAGGTCGCGCACGGCGTCGTCGAGCGCGGCGCGGTCGCCCTCCGGCGCGACGACCCACCGCACGGTGTCGCCCGCGCGCAGCGCGAGGTCCTGCCGGGCCGCCTCGACGCCGATCTTCACGACGACCTGCACGGGCACGTCGACCGGACGCTCGTCGAGGAAGCGCCCGATCGCGGGCAGCGCCGTCTCGTCGCCGGCGAGCAGGGCCCAGTCGACGTCGTCGGGCCAGACCGTGGAGGCCTTGGGGCCCACGAACCACAGCTCGCTGCCCGGGCGCGCGGCCTGGGCCCACGCCGCGGCCGGGCCGTCGCCGTGCAGCACGAGGTCGAGGTCGAGCTCGCCCGCCGCCGCGTCCCAGCGGCGGGGGGTGTAGTCGCGGCCTTGCCGGTTCGGCGCGGGCGGCCAGTCGATCCCGTGCGCGCGCTGCACGGGCAGCGCGGAGGCGACGTCGCCGTCGGAGGCGAGCACGATTTTCACGTGGTCGTCGAACCACGGCGCGTCGAACGCGGGCATCGGCAGGCCGTCGTGCTCGAAGGCCCCGAGCTCGGGCCCGACGAGCGTGACCCGGCGCATGCGGGGCGTGACGTCGACGACGCGCGCGACCTCGACGCGCCGCAGCACCAGCGGGTGCGTGCGCAGGCGGTGCTGGGCCATCAGGAGAACTGCTCCTCGACGACGTCGAGCAGGGCCATGGCCTCGTGGTAGTCCCCGCGGATCGTCCACGTGGGCAGCTCGTGCGCCGTGCCGGCGACGAACGACGGCAGGCCCGCGTACACCGGGTCGGCGGAGAGGGCGTCGACGTCGATCTCCGCGCCGTTGAACCCGATGACGAACACGTTCGGCGCGCTGACCACGGACGTCACCTGCTCTGCCGAGACCTCGAACATGTCGCCCCCGGGCGTGTACGGCTCGGCGCCGGTCTGCTCCTGGATCGGCTGGATCGCGAAGCCGAGGTCGGAGAACGTGTTCGGGAGCGCCTCGCCCTCGATGAGCGCGAACGCCTTGCCCTCCGACGTCAGCGCCAGGAAGGCCGTGTCTCCCTCCGGGACGGTGATCGCGTCGGCCACCTGGGCGACGCGTGCGTCGTACCCGGCGACGAGCTCGTCGTACGTCGCGGCGTCGTCGAACACGTCCTGCGCGAGGAACGCGAACTGCTCCTGCCACGTCGTGTACGTGCCGCTGACGAGGACGGTGGGGGCGATCTGGCTCAGGCCGTCGTAGACGTCGGTGGCCTGCTTGAGCGGGAAGCCCCAGCCGCCGCCCACGATGAGGTCGGGCTCGAGGGCGAGGATCGCCTCGAGGTTGAAGCCGTCGGCGCTCCACTCGATGAGCTCGGTGCCGTCGGCCTCGGCCTCCTCGGCCCAGAAGGTGGAGAACTTCGGGTCCGGGTCGTCGGTCACCTCGGGGACCGTGGCGAGCACCGGCACGTCGAGCGCGTAGAGGTACCCGGCGAGGGCGTGGTTGAGCACGACGACGCGTCGCGGGTCGGTCGGGACGGTGACGTCCCCCTGGTCGGTCGTCACGACCCGCTCGGTGGCGGTCTCGGTCGTGCCGGTTTCCGCGGACGGCTCGGCGCCCGCGTCGGACGGCGTCGTGTCGGCGGAGCAGCCCGCCAGCGCGAGCGTCGCGGCGGCGACGAGCGCGCTCAGCGCGGCGAGGGGACGGCGGGCGGGGCGACGTGACGACAGCATGGAACCTCACACTCGGCAGCAGGGACGCGGGGGCCACACGGCGTACCGGGGCGCACCTCGCGAGGTTAGGCTAACCACACCTGACGGACGAACCGCGTCCGAACATGACACGACCCGTCCCGAAGACGACACGGCGACCTGGACCCGAGCCCGGGGGAGGATGACGCATGACCCCGACCGCGCTGGGCGCCGTCGTCCCCGAGCACTCCGTCCGCTTCCTCGGGCACGACACCCACGCGCACGACGAGCCGCACCTCGTCCACGTCGTCGCCGGCACCGCGGAGCTCGTCGTCGACGGCGCGCCCCTGACCCTGCGGACGCACGAGAACCTCTGGCTCGCCCCGCGCGTCCCGCACGCGATGCGCCTCCCAGGCGACTCGATGGCCATCGGCCCCGTGCTCTCGCCCGGGGTCGATCCGCCGACGCGCGTCCACCGCCTCGGCGTCGTGCCGGCCCTCACCACCGTGCTCACGGCCGTCCTGTGCGCGGCCCCGGCGACGCCCGAGCAGGTCGCCCCGTTCCGCGCCGCGCTCGAGGACGTCCTGCGGGGGCTCGCGGGCGACTACTTCGTCCTGCGGCTGCCCGTGCACCCCGTGGCGCGGGCCGTGGCGGAGGAGGCCCGCCGGGGCGTCGCGACGCTCGACGAGCTCGCCGACCGTCGCCGCGCCAGCGCGCGGCACGTCCAGCGCCTCTTCGTCGAGGAGACCGGGCTCGCGTTCGGGCGCTGGCGCACGCGCGCCCACCTCAACGTCGCGGTCGCCCGGCTGCGCGGCGGGTCGCACCTCGATGCCGCGGCCCACGCCGCGGGCTACGCGTCGCGCGCCGGGCTGCTGCGCGCGCTGAGCCGGGAGACCGGGTTGCCGGTCGCCGACCTCGCGCGCGACCCGGTCGCGGCGCTCGCGGCCCGTCCGCCCGAGGGGTCGAGGGACCAGGTCGTGCCGGCGAGCGCCTGAGCTACGGCTGCGCGGCCGTCGGACCCGGTGTCCGGACGACCCGGTAGCGCAGCGCGGTCCGCGCGCCGAGCTCGTCGACCCGCACCTTCTCCAGCGCGGCGGGCGCCTCGCCGTCGAACAGCCGGACGCCGCCCCCGAGCAGGACCGGCATGACCTCCACCGCGAGCTCGTCGACGAGCCCGGCGGCCCAGAGCTGGTGGAAGACGTCGGCCCCGCCGATGAAGGTCACGTCGCGCTCGCCCGCGGCGTCGCGGGCCTGCCGGACCGCCGACTCGACGCCGTCCGTGACGAACGTGACCCACAGCCGCTCGTTGCGCTTCGGGGCGACCGCCGGCGGTGTGTGGGTGACGACGAAGATCGGCACCTGGAACTCGTAGCCGTCCGCGTAGCCGTCGGGGTCCGGGGCCATGTCGTACGTGCGCCGGCCCATGAGGACGGCGCCGGTCCGCTCCTGGAGCTCCCGTAGGTACGCGCTGCTCGCCAGCTCCTCGAAGTCTGCGTACAGCGCCTCGATGCTCCCGTCGGCGTCCTGGACGTAGCCGTCGAGCGACACCGCCGCTCCTGCGACCACCGTGGCCATGCTCTCCTCCTGGGTTCGAGATGCTGGGTCGAGGGGTGAGACCCGCCCCGCGCCGCCGACTCATCGGTCCCGGCACCGCCGACCCACGACCCACGACCCTGGAGCCGTGGGCACGGGACACTGGGTGCATGACCGTCGAGAAGGACGCCGTGGACCTCGTGCCCGGAACCGCGCAGCCGTCTGCCGAGGTCGCGGACCCGGGCGCGCTCCTCGCGCGCGTGCGCGCGCTCCGCGAGCGGTCGGGCGGCGGGCGCGCCGTCGTCGGGATCGCGGGCAGCCCCGGCGCGGGGAAGACGACGCTCGCGCTCCGGCTCGTGGAGGCGATCGGACCGGAGGCGGTGCACCTGCCCATGGACGGGTTCCACCTCGCGAACGCGACGCTCGACCGGCTCGGCCGCCACGACCGCAAGGGTGCGCTCGACACGTTCGACGGTGACGGCTTCGTCGCCCTGCTGCGCCGCGTGCGCGAGGAGCACGACCGGACCGTGTACGCGCCGTCGTTCCACCGCGAGGTGGACGAGCCCGTGGCCGGGGAGATCGCCGTCGATCCGTCGCACGCGGTCGTCGTGGTCGAGGGGAACTACCTCCTCGTGCCGGAGGAGCCGTGGGGGAGGGTGCGCGACCTGCTCGACGAGGCGTGGTTCTGCGGCACGGACGGCGCCGAGCGCGAGCGGCGCCTCGTCGACCGGCACACGCGCCACGGGCGCACGGTCGAGGCCGCGACCGCCTGGGCGAACGAGGTCGACGGGCGCAACGCGCTCCTCGTGGAGTCGACCCGCTCGCGCGCCGACCTCGTGGTGTCCGGGACGATCCGGTTCGACGCCGTGCCTCAGGCGAGGTCCACGTCGGCGTAGAGCGCGGCGTGGTCGGAGGCGGCGTGCGTCGCCGACGTCATCGTGTCGTAGTGGGGGAACAGCGTGCCCTTCGTGCCGCCCCAGACGCCCATGCGGAACACCGACCCGCCGACGGTGCGGTCGAACAGCGCGGGGGACAGCAGCACGTAGTCGATCTTCTGGCCCGCGGTCCCGTTGCCGTAGGTGCCCGGCCTCCCGTCGCCGCGGAACGCCGGGTGCTCGCTCACGTCGCGCAGGTCGGTCCCCTCGAGCAGCGGCCGCAGCGGGGTGGACGACGGGGTGTCGTTGAGGTCGCCCACGACCACGACGTTCTCCTCGCCGCGGGCGCGCAGCGCGGCGTAGATCGCGGCGGTGCGGGTCGCCTGGCGGCGCCGGGTCGCGTCGGACTCGGCCTGCGTGCCGTAGCCCTTGGACTTGAAGTGGTTGACCAGCACGGTGAGCGTGCCGCCGCCGGGCAGCTCGACGACGTACTCCGGGCAGTCGCGCCCGAACACCAGGCGCCCGCGCGAGTCGCGGTCGTCGACGTGCGAGCGCACGGTCCCGATCCGGTACGGGCGTGTCGTGAGCAGCCCGACGTCGATCCCGCGGTCGTCGTTTCCGTCGATGACCATGACGTGGGGGTAGACCGGGCGACCGGCGCGCGTGACGACTCCCGCGTCGGTGAAGTGCTTGAGTGCGACCCGGCTCTCGGCCTCGACGACGGCCAGCACGTCGGCGTCGACGTCGGCGACGACGCGCGCCGTGTGCGTCATGGCGAGCTCGTCGACCCGGTCCTTGACGAGGTCGACCCAGCCGACCCAGTCGCCGCGCCCGGTGGCGACGACCTCGGTGCGCGCGGTGCCCGCCGCCTGCGAGCCCGTGCGACGCACGAGCCGGCCGCGCACCTGGCGCAGCACCGCGAGCGCCGCGGAGTCGGAGCGCAGCAGGCCCAGGGTCTCCAGGTGCTGCAGGATCTCCGCCCGCACGTCCGGCCCGTACTGCTCCTCGGCGACGAGCGCGTTGACCCGGGCGTGCGCCGCGAGGACCGGGTTGCCGCCGGTGAGCGGGCCCGCCATCGCGCGCGGGCGCTCGAACAGGTTCTCGACGTTGAACGTCCCGATCCGGAACCTCGCCATCGTGGTCTCCCTCGCGCGATCCGGGACCCGGGGTGGGTGCGAGACGCGGACCGGCTCTACCGGGAGGGAGGGCGCGCCGCCCGGTCCCGGACGGTCGACGGCGTCGCGCCCCGGGAGGCAGGGCGCAGGCGTAGGGAAGCCCGGCCGGTGTCACCGCCACCGGCCGGGCGGCCTGGGGAGCCGACCGCAGCGCAGGTCGGCGGACCCGTCAGCGTCTGCGCGGGGCGGGCGCCGACGGGTAGATGTCGCGGAACGCGGGCTCGAACGGGCGTCTGAGCATCCGCAGACCGGCCTGCTCGGGGGTGCGGCCGCCCTTGGTCGCGTTGCACGGCTCGCACGCGGCGACGGCGTTGAGCCACGTCGTGGTCCCGCCCTGGCAGCGCGGGACCACGTGGTCCATGGTCGTCGCCGTCCCGCCGCAGTACGCGCAGCGGTACCGGTCGCGGCGCAGCAGCGCCGCGCGCGAGTACGGCACGCGACCTTGGCGCTCGTACACCCACCGCGCGTGCACGTACCGCACGAGCGCGACCGAGCGCGGCCGCTGGTACGGGCCGAACGTCTCGCCCTCGACGGCCTCGAGCACCTCGGCGACGCGCCGGTGCAGCATGCGGATCGCGTGGCGCAACGACACGCGGCCGAGCTCCTGGCTGCCGCCGAGGTTGTAGATGACCACCTCGCTCATCGTCGCGCCTCCTGTCGTGTCGGTGGCCGTGGCGGCCGTGACGTGGGGCCTGAACTGGGGAGGACGACGAGAGCCGCCCCAGGACGGTGCCCCAGGACGGCTCTTCGGGTGGACGACGTACGTCGTCTACCTGAGGAGCGCCCTTCGGGACGGGTCGGTGGACCACTGGTGCAGCACGCGGGTCCACCTCCCCTTCACCGGTCGTCATGGTCGAGCGTCCGGGCGGGTTCGACCGGACGCCACGAGGCTATGCCCGCGATCGTCCGACGTCCACGGTTTTGCCCGGGCAGGTCGCCGGCGTCAGGTGCCCGCCCCGGCCGGGGCGCGCGCCGCGCGGGGCCGGCCGGCGAGGGCGAGCTGTACCAGCAGCGCACCCGACAGCACCCAGACCAGGCCGGCGGCCGAGATCGTCCCGCCGGCGAGCCACGCGACCGCGCCGGCGGCCACGACCGGGACGGCGAGCAGGACGGCGGTGCGCGCGTCGTGCAGCACCGCGTGCACCCCCGCGGACACGAGCCCGTGCACGGCGAACGCGCCGACGAGCAGCGCGAGCTCGCCGGGGTCGAGCGCGCGCGCCGGACGGTCCAGGACGCCCCCGAGCGCGCCCGCGAGCGTCGCGAGCGCCCCGGTGGTCACCAGGTGCAGGAACCACGCCGACCGCGGCGGCACCCCGGCGGGACGCAGCAGCGCGACGCCCGCGTAGCCCGACCGCACGGTGAGGGCCCACAGACCCACCAGCAGCGTGAACGCCCCGGCTCCGGCGACGAGGAGCGTGCGGTCCCACTCGGCCTCGCTCGCGGCGTCGATCGCCTGGATGAGGCCCTCGCCGAGCACGATGATGACGAACAGGCCCAGCCGTTCGCCGAGGTGCGGGACGTCGCTCACGGCCGCGTCGACCGTCGTCGGCACCTCGGGTCCTCGAGCATCCGCCGGGCCTCCTGCGCCGCGCCGTCCGCCGCGGCCGCGCTCCTCGTGGGTATGCCCCGCGGGCGCGCGCCCCGAACGTCCCCGGGCGGCGCTCCCCTTGCGGTCGCGTCGGCCGCCGCGTCCACGACCCCGGCGCTCGCGGACCTCGTCGAGGCGCTCCTGGGCTCGCTGCACGAGGCGCTCGCCCGAGAGGGTGAGCAGCAGGAGGAGGTCGATCCCGAGGCCGACGGCCCACAGCGTGTACCGGGTCTGGCCGTCGAACCACCACGACACGATCCACGGCACGACGCCGGTCAGCGCCTGCACCACGGGCAGGTCGACGGCGACGGTCGTGCGGCGCCAGGGTCGCGCCGCGACGAGGCGGCCCACCACGTACGCGACGGCGAACGCCTGCGCGTGCTCGTCGTGGATGCCCGGCACCGCGGCGATCATCACGGCGAGCGCGGCCATCCCGGCGAGGATCGGCAGCGCCCGGGCGCCCTCGCCCGCGACGTTCCCGTACGTGGTGAAGCACGCCCACACGAGCCAGAACGCCGTGTACGCGACGACGTAGAGGGCGAGCCCGCCGAGGTCGTGGTCCTCCTGGAGCAGGTGGGCGAGCATGCCGATGCCCGCGACGACGACGAGGTCGAAGAAGAGCTCGAGCCACGACGCGTGGCGCTCCTCCCCGACGGGCGACGTCCCCGCGGCGGGCGCGGGGGCCGTCACGGCCGCGGGGTCTGCGCGGGCTGCGGCGGGGTCTGCGCGGGCTCGAGCGGCAGGTGCACGACGAACCGCGTGTCGCCGGGCACGGACGTCACCGTGAGGTCGCCGCGGTGCTTGTTGACGACGATCCGCCACGAGATGTCGAGGCCGAGCCCGGTTCCCTGCCCGACGGGCTTGGTCGTGAAGAACGGCTCGAAGATCCGGGGGCGCACGTCGTCGGGGATGCCGGGGCCCGTGTCGGCGATCTCGACCTCGGCGCGGTCGTCGGCGCGGCGGGTCGTGACCGTGAGCGTGCCGGACCCGCCCATCGCCTGCGCGGCGTTCTCGACGAGGTTGGTCCACACCTGGTTGAGCTCGGCCGCGTAGACGGGCACGGGCGGCAGGGTCGTGTCGTAGCGGCGCACGACCTCGACGCCCGCGAGCGCGTGGTCGAGCATCGTCAGGGTCGAGTCCAGGAGCTCGTGCAGGTCGACCGGCCGGAAGGGCGCGCGGTCGAGCTGGGAGTACTGGCGCGCCGCGCCGACGAGCGTGGAGATGCGCACGGTCGCGTCCTCGATCTCGGCCATGAGCTGCTCGGTCTCGATCGTGTACGCGAGCCAGCTCACCGCGCCGGTGAGCGCACCGGCGTCGACGCGCTCGGCGACGCGGTCGAGCCACGGTTCGTCGATCCCGGCCTGGACGAGCGCGGGCGACACGCGCCAGCCCTCGGGCATGCCGTGGTCGTCGAGCCAGTCGGTGAGGCGGTCCTCGAGGTCGGACGTCTCCAGCGCGCCGACGGCGTCCGCCGTGCGCGTGTCCGCGTAGCGTTCGAGCGCCTCCTCCTGGAGCCGGATGAGCTCGGCGAGGGTGGCGCGGTCGTAGGGGCCGTCGGCGATGAGCGCGAGCTTGTGCCGCATGGCCGCGACGCGCTCGCGCAGCGTCCCGGTCGCGCGGACGGCGGCTGCGGCGGGGTTGTTGAGCTCGTGCGTCAGGCCCGCGGAGAGCGACCCGAGGGCGAGCAGGCGCTCCCGCTGCCCGACGAGCTGCTGCGCGTCGCGCGTGCCCCAGAACACGCCCTCGAGCAGGTGCACGGCCATGGGGAACCACTCCGTCATGAGCTTGGCGAAGTCGTGCGCCTCGAGGACGAAGAGGCGCGAGGGCTCCAGGGCGCGCGCCGAGTGCAGGTAGGTCTGGGGGAGTCGGTCGCCGAGGTACGCGTTCCACGCGCCCATGTAGACGCCGACCTGGTGCGTGCGCGAGACCTCGACCTCGTCCTCGCCGACGCGCCGGTAGAGCGCGACGCCGCCGTCGAGCAGGACGTAGAACGCCTCGGCGGGCGTGCCCTCGTGGAACAGCCAGCCCGCGTCGTGGCGCTCGACGTGGCCGGTGGCGCACAGCCAGGCGAGCTGGTCGTCGGTGAGGTGCTCGAACAGGAACGTCGCGCGCAGCTCGTCGACGTCGCACGGCAGCCACCCGCGGGCGGCCGCCGCAGCGGAGGCGCCCGGGGTGGGCGGTGTCGTGGTGGGGTCCTCGGTGCTGGTCACGGTGTCGCCTCCGGGTCTCAGGTCGGGGCTGTGTCGCGTGGGACGGGGCGGTCAGAGCTGTTCGAGGTAGCGGTGCACGAGCATGACGGCCATGGCGCCCTCGCCCACGGCGGACGCGACGCGCTTGGCGGACTCCGAGCGCACGTCGCCGGCGGCGAACACGCCGGGCACGGACGTCTCGAGGTGGTACGGCGGGCGGTCGAGCGTCCACCCGGCGGGCGGGGCGCCGTCGCGCAGCAGGTCGGGCCCGGCGAGGACGTACCCGCGCGGGTCGCGCGCGACGACGCCGTCGAGCCAGTCGGTGCGGGGTGCGGCGCCGATGAACACGAACGCCCACCCGCACTCGACGCGCGTGGTCCCGCCGGTGTCGAGGTCGTGCAGCTCGAGGTGCTCCAGGTGGCCGTCCCCCGACGCGGAGACGACCTCCGTGCGGGTCAGGACGCGCACCCGCGGGTGGGCCTCGACCTGCTCGACGAGGTAGGACGACATCGAGCGGGCGAGGGAGTCGCCGCGGATCACGAGCGTGACCCGCTTGGCCTCGCGGGCCAGGTAGAGCGCCGCCTGCCCCGCGGAGTTCGCGCCGCCCACGACGTACACCTCCTGGTCGTGGCAGGCCGAGGCCTCCGTGAGCGCCGACCCGTAGAACACGCCGCGCCCCACGAGGTCGCCCAGCCCGGGGCCGTCGAGCAGCCGGTAGGACACGCCCGAGGCGAGGATGACGGTGTGCGCGTCGATCGACGTGCCGTCGGGGAACCGCACGCTGCGTGCCGGGCCGTCGACGTCGAGCTCGACCGCGTCGCGCGTCGTGACGATCTCGGCACCGAACCGCACGGCCTGGCGCCGCGCGCGCTCGGCGAGCTGCGCGCCGGAGATCCCGTCGGGGAAGCCGAGGTAGTTGTCGATGCGCGAGCTCTGCCCGGCCTGCCCGCCCGTGGCCGTGCGCTCGACGAGCACCGTCCGCAGCCCCTCGGACGCCCCGTAGAGCGCGGCGCTCAGGCCGGCGGGGCCGCCGCCGACGACGACGAGGTCGTAGAAGTCGGCCGCGGGCCGCGTGGCGAGCCCGACGCGCTCGGCGAGCGTCGCGTCGTCGGGCGCGACGAGCGCCTCGCCCTCCGGCGTCACCACGAGGGGGAGGGCCTCGCCGTCGGTCTGCGCGGCGGTGAGCAGGCGCGCGCCCTCGGCGGACTCCGACGGGTACCAGCGGTAGGGCACGCGGTTGCGCGCGAGGAACTCGCGCACCTGCGACGACCGCGCCGACCACCGGTGCCCGACGACGACCGTCTCGGCCGGCCGGCGTCGGTCGGTGGCGGACCACGCCTCGAGCTGGGCGTCCACGACGGGGTAGAGCTTCTCCTCGGGCGGGTCCCACGGCTTGAGCAGGTAGTAGTCGAGGTCGACGACGTTGATCGCCTCGATCGCGGCCTCGGTGTCCGCGTAGGCGGTGAGCAGCACGCGGCGGGCGGCGGGGAAGAGGTCCATCGCCTGCTCGAGGAGCTCGACGCCGGTCATGCCGGGCATGCGGTGGTCGGCGAGCACGACGGCGACGTCCTCGCCCCGCAGCGCGAGCTCGCGCAGCGCGTCGAGCGTCTCGGCTCCCGACTCGGCGCGCACGATGCGGTACCGGTCGCCGTAGCGGCGGCGCAGGTCGCGCGCGACCGCGCGCGAGACCCCGGGGTCGTCGTCCACGGTGACGATGGCGGGGCGGGTCGTCGCGACGGTCGGTTCCACACGGCCTCCTCGGGAGCCACGGACGGGCGAGTGCCATCCTCTCGCCGCGGCGCCCGCGCGTCCACGGCGGCGTGGCGCAGGTCACTCTTGACGACCGCCGTCGCTGCGCTAGGTTAGGCAAGGCAAACCTCAGGTTGTCCCGCTGCGATCCGTGGCGGTCCTCTCCCCGTACTTGGAGCCTCGCATGCTCTCAGCACGATCCGTCGCGCCCGCGCACGGTACCTCGACCGCCCCGGCCCTGCTCACGGGCGCGACCGCGGGCGACTACGCGAGCACCCTGCACGCCGTCGTCGACGACGTCGCGGCGCGCGCGGCCGCGGTCACCCAGCCCTGGTCGGGCGCGAGCCGCGCCCACCTCGCGGAGCTCGTCGACGCGGTCGACCTCGACGCCCCGGGCCTCGGCACCGACGCCGCGCTGCGCGAGGCAGCCGACCTCTACGCGACCCACGCCGTGTGGTTCCACGACCCCGCGTACGCCGCCCACCTCAACTGCCCGGTCGCGCTGCCCGCCGTCGGCGCCGAGGCGATGCTCGCGGCGATCAACACGTCCGTCGACACGTTCGACCAGTCGACGGTGGCGACCCTCATGGAGCGCCGCGTCGTCGCGTGGACCGCGCGCCGGGTCGGGTACGCCGCCGGCGACGGCGTGCTCACCTCCGGAGGCACGCAGTCCAACCTGCACGCGCTCTTCCTCGCCCGGGAACGCGCCGTCGAGCGCGCGGCCCGCGCGGGCGGACCCGGGCGGTCGGCCGTGCTGCCGCGCCTGCGCGTCCTCGCGGCCGCGTCGAGCCACTTCAGCGTGGCCCGCTCGGCCCTCCTGCTCGGCCTGGCCGACGACGCCGTGGTCCACGTCGCGTCCGACGCCGACGGCCGCCTCGACCCCGCGGCGCTCGCGGCGGCGGTCGGCGCGGTGCGCGCGGCGGGCGACCTCGTCATGGCGGTCGTCGCGACCGCGGGCACGACCGACCGCGGCTGCGTGGACCCCCTCGCGGCGGTCGCGGACGTGTGCGACGCGACGGACGTGTGGCTGCACGTCGACGCCGCGTACGGCTGCGGGCTGCTCGTGTCCCCGACGCGCCGGCACCTGCTCGACGGGATCGAGCGGTCGCGGTCGGTGACCGTCGACTACCACAAGGCCTTCTTCCAGCCCGTGTCCGCGAGCGCCCTGATCGTGCGCGACCGCGCCGACCTGGAGCGCGTCGCCCACCACGCGGACTACCTCAACCCGCGCGAGAACGCCGAGCCCAACCAGGTCGACGTGTCGCTCCAGACGACCCGGCGCTTCGACGCGCTCAAGCTCTGGGCGACGCTGCGCGCGCTCGGCCCCGACGGGATCGGTGCGATGGTCGACGCGGTGTGCGACCTCGCCGCGGCGGTGCACGCCGACCTCGCCCACGACCCCGACCTGCGCGTCCTCGGGCGCACCGACCTGTCCACCGTCTTGTTCCGCTACGAGCCGCCGGGCCTGGCCGCGGAGCACGCCGACCGGCTCGTCCCGCTCGTGCGGCGCGTGCTCTTCGAGTCGGGGCGCGCGATCGTCGCCAAGACCGTGCTCGACGGCGTCCCGTGCCTCAAGCTCACGCTCCTCAACCCGACGGGCACCCTCGCCGACGTGCGCCACGTGCTCGACCTCGTGCGCACGACCGCGCAGGCGCTCGTCGAGCGCGACGCGCTGCTGGGCGACGAGGACGGCGACGACGCGCACGCCGCGGACCTGGTCGCCTCGCTCGCGACGGTCGGGGCGGTGGCCCGATGAGCGCCGCGACCGTGAGCCACGACCCGGTGAACCACGACGCGGCGAGCCACGACCCTGCCCGCGTGCGGGACGTCGTCGGGGTGGGCATCGGGCCGTTCAACCTCGGCCTCGCCGCGCTGTCCGCGCCGCTCGACGACGTCGACGCCGTCTTCCTCGACGCCGCGCCGGAGTTCCGCTGGCACCCCGGCATGATGATCGAGGGCGCGACGATCCAGGTCCCGTTCCTCGCGGACCTCGTCACCATGGCGGACCCCACGTCGCCGTACTCGTTCCTCGCGTTCCTCAAGGCCACGGGCCGGCTCTACCCGTTCTACATCCGCGAGTCGTTCTACCCGCTGCGCGCCGAGTACGACGCCTACTGCCGCTGGGTCGCGGCGCGGCTGACCTCGCTGCGCTGGTCGCGGCGCGTCGTCGCCGTCGAGCACGACGCGGTCGCCGACACGTTCGTCGTGCGGGCCGAGGTCCTCGACGCGGACGGCGCCGTCACAGGTACCGAGGAGCACCGGGGTCGCCACCTCGTGCTCGGCGTCGGCACCGCCCCGGTGCTGCCGCCCGCGCTGCGGGCGCTCGCGGACGAGGTCGCGCGCGGCGAGCACCCGGGTGCCGGGCCGCTCGTGCACAGCGCCCAGTACCTGCCGCACCGCGACGCGCTCGCCGCCTCCGGGTCGGTCACGGTCGTCGGCAGCGGACAGTCGGCCGCCGAGGTGTACCGCGACCTGCTCGACGGCGTGCACGGCGGCGCGCACGGCCCCGGGTACCGGCTGGACTGGGTGACGCGCTCGCCGCGCTTCTTCCCCATGGAGTACACCAAGCTCACGCTCGAGATGACGTCGCCGGAGTACACCGACCACTTCCACGCGCTGCCGCTCGAGCTGCGCCAGCTCCTCGGTCGCGAGCAGCGCGGCCTGTACAAGGGGATCAGCGGCGACCTCGTGGACGAGATCTACGACACCCTGTACCGGCTGAGCCTGGACCACCCGGTGCCGACGACGCTGCTCACGGACACCGAGGTCGTGGCCGCGCGCTACGAGCCGGAGGCCGGTGCGGCGGGGGAGTACGTGCTGCGCCTGCGCCACGCCCAGCTCGGCGTCGAGGTCGAGCGCCGCACGCGCGCGCTCGTCGCCGCGACGGGATACGCCGCGGCGGTGCCCGCGTTCCTCGCCCCCGTGCGCCACCTGCTCCGGTTCGACGAGCTCGGGCGGTTCGACGTCGCGCGCGACTACACGGTCGACGAAGCGCGCCGCGTGCACGTGCTCAACGGCGAGGAGCACACGCACGGCATCACCGCGCCGGACCTCGGGTTCGCCGCGTGGCGCAACGCCGTGGTGCTGCGCACCGTCACGGGGCGCGAGGTGTACCCGGTGGAGGAGCGCATCGCCTTCCAGACGTTCGGCCTGCCCGACGACGCGGCCACGTCTGCCGCCACGCACCCTGCGGGCGCGCCCGTGCCCGCCGGCGAGCGCGCAGGAGGGGAGGCCCGATGAGCACGGTGACCACCACCCCGCCGCCGTCCGCGGTCCCGACGGGCGACCGCGCCCCGGCCGCGACCCCGGACCCCGCGTTCGCGGTGCGGGTCCGCCTCGGCGCGGGCCGAGCGGACGTCTCGCTCGACGCCGTCGACCCGGCGCGCGACGCCGCGCTCGTGCAGGGCTGGCTCGCCCACCCGCGCTCGGCGTTCTGGCAGCTCGGCCACCTCGACGTGGACGGCGTGCGCGCCTACCTCGCCGAGGTCGCCGCCGACCCGCACCAGGACGCGTGGCTCGGGCGCGTCGACGGCGAGCCCGCGTTCCTCGTCGAGACCTACGACCCGGCGCGCGTCACGCTCGCCGACGTCCCCGCCGCCGTCGCGCTCCTCGAGCCGGGCGACGTGGGGATGCACCTGCTCGTCGCGCCGCCCGCCGGACCCGCGCGCAGCGGGTTCACGTCCGCGGTGATGGGCGCCGTCGTGCGGTTCTGCCTCGACCCCGCCGGGCGCGGGGGGCGGCGTGTCGTCGTCGAGCCGGACGTGCGCAACGCCGCGATCGCGGCGAAGAACGCCGCGGCCGGGTTCCGCGTGCTGCGCGAGCTCGAGCTGCCGGGCAAGACGGCGCACCTCGCGGTCGCGACCCGCGCCGACCTGGACACGAGCCCGCTGGGCGACGGCGTGGACCTCGCCCCGCACCTGCGGCCCGACCTGGCCGACCGGGCGCACCGCCACCTCGTCGCCAAGGCGATCGCCGAGCTCACGCACGAGCGCCTGCTCGCGCCGTGCGCCGAGGTCGGGCCGGTCGAGGCGAACGGCCCCGGCGAGTACGTCCTGCCCGTCGCGGGCGGCGCCGTCGAGTACCGCTTCGTCGCACGCCGCTACGCGCTGGAGCACTGGGTGCTCGACGAGGCGTCGATCCGCCGCACCGCCGTGCCCCCGGGGCCGGTGGGCACGCCGCGCGACCTGCCCGTCGACGCGCTCGACCTCGTCGTCGAGCTCCAGCCCGACCTCCACATCCCCGACGACCTGCTCGCCACCTACCTCGAGGAGGTGTCGTCGACGCTCGCGAGCGCGACCGCCAAGACCGAGCGGTACGAGCGCACCGGCGGCCCGAGCGCCGTCGACCTGATGGGCGCCTCCTTCCAGGAGGTCGAGGCCGCGATGACCGAGGGGCACCCGGGGTTCGTCGCCAACAACGGGCGCATCGGGTTCGGTCTCGCGGAGTACCGGGCGTACGCGCCCGAGAACGGCGGGCGCGTGCGCCTCGTGTGGCTCGCCGCACGGCGCGCGCACACGCACCTCGCGCTGGGAGCGGGGCTCGACGAGGAGACGCACTACGGGGCCGAGCTCACGCCCGACGAGCGCGCCGCGTTCGCCGACCGGCTCGCCGCGCGCGGCCTCGACCCGGCCGACTACCTCTACCTGCCCGTGCACCCGTGGCAGTGGGAGCACCGCGTCCCCATCACGTTCGCCGCCGACGTCGCGCGCGGCGACCTCGTCCCGGTCGGCCAGGGAGCCGACGAGTACCAGCCGCAGCAGTCGATCCGGACGCTGTTCAACCTCACCCGGCCCGGCCGCCACTACGTCAAGGTCGCGCTCGCGATCCAGAACATGGGGTTCCTGCGCGGGCTGTCGCCCGCCTACATGCGCGACACCCCGGCGATCAACGACTGGGTGGCCGACCTCGTCGCCGCCGACCCGGAGCTCGGCGGGCGTGGCTTCACCGTGCTGCGCGAGCTCGCCTCGATCGGGTACACCGGCGACGTCTACCACCGCACCACGACCCCGTCCGCGCACCGCAAGATGCTCGCCGCGCTGTGGCGCGAGAGCCCCGTGCCGCGCACCGCACCCGGGGAGCGCCTGGCCACCATGGCCTCGCTCCTGCACCGCGACCCCGACGGCGCCGCCCACGCGACCGCGCTCGTGCGGGCCTCCGGGCTCGACCCCGCCGACTGGGTGCGCGCCTACCTCGACGCCTACCTGCGGCCCCTCGCCCACGCCCTGCTCGCGCACGACCTCGCGTTCATGCCGCACGGGGAGAACCTCATCCTCGTCCTTCGCGACCACGTCGTCGTCCGCGCGGTCATGAAGGACGTCGGCGAGGAGGTCGCCGTCCTCGGGGACGCGCCGCTCCCGCCCGGGGTCGAGCGCGTGCGCGCCGTCGTCGACGACGAGGAGAAGGCGCTCGCGGTCTTCACCGACGTCTACGACGGCGTCCTGCGCCACCTCGCCGCGATCCTCGCCGGGGACGGGGTGCTGCCCGAGGACCGGTTCTGGCGCCTCGTCGCCGAGTGCCTCGACGCCCACCGCGCCGACCACCCGGACCTGCGCAGCGGCGTCGACCTGCGCGCACCCCGGTTCGCGCACTCGTGCCTCAACCGGCTCCAGCTGCGCAACACGCTCCAGATGGTCGACCTCGCCGACCAGTCCGCGTCCCTCCTGTACGCGGGCACCCTCGCCAACCCCGCCGCACGGGACGCCTGACGTGGGCGCTCCGGGGGTGCCGGTCGTCCCGCCCGCCGGGTTCGCCGTGCACCGCGACGCCTGGGGCGTCCCGCACGTGCGCGCCGCCGACGAGCTCTCCCTCGCGCGCGGCCAGGGGTACGTCACCGCGCTCGACCGCGGCTGGCAGATCGAGGTCGACCGGTGGCGCGCCGAGGGCCGCCTCGCCGAGCGCCTCGGCGAGCCCGGCCTCGCCTGGGACCGGTTCGCCCACCGCGTGCGCCTCGCCGACACCGCGCGCCGCGCCTACGCGGCGCTCGGGGACGACGACCGCGCCTGGGTCGACGCGTACACCGCGGGCGTCAACGAGGGCCTGGCGCGGGGACGCGACGTGCCCGAGCTGCACGCGCTCGCCGACCCGGGACGGCCCGGCGGGGGCGACCTGCCGCCGCACGAGCCGTGGCCCGCGTGGGCGCCGCTCGGCGTGTTCCTCGTCGCGCACGTCCTCTTCTCCGGCTTCCCGCACGTGCTGTGGCGCGACCACGTCGCCCGCACGCTCGGGTCCGCCGTCGCACGGTCGCGGCCCGACGTGCCGCTCACCGACGTGCTCGACCTGCTCGCCGTGGACGGCGGCCCCGGCTCGGGGTCGAACGCGTGGGCGCTCGCGGGCGGACGAACCCGGAGCGGGGCGCCGCTCCTCGCGGGCGACCCGCACCGCCTGCTCGAGCTGCCTGGGGTCTACCAGCAGGTGCGGCTCGCGTGCGACGACTTCGACGTCGTGGGTCTCGCGTTCCCGGGCGTGCCCGGGCTCCCGCACTTCGGCCATGCCGGGGCCGCGGCCTGGGGCGTGACGAACGCGATGGCGCACCACGTCGACGTCGTCGCCGAGCGGCTGCGACGGACCGCCGACGGCGGGGTCGAGGCGCTCGGGCCGGACGGGCCGGAGCGCGCGGACGTCGTCGTCGCGACCGTGCGCGTGCGCGCCGCCGGCGGGCCCGTGGAGCACCGGGTGGAGACGGTCGAGACGGCGCGCGGCGTCGTCGTGACCGGCGGCCCGGACGAGCCCGACCGCACGTTCGCGGTCCGCCTGCCCGCGCGCGTCGACGCCGACCTCGGCGTCGCCGCGTGGCGGCGGCTGCTGCGCGCCCGCTCGGCGCGCGACGTCACGGACGCGTTCGCGACGTGGGTCGACCCGGTGGACCGCGTCCTGGCGGCGGACCGGGACACGGTGCTGTCGGTCACCGCCGGCCGCGTGCCGCACCGGGACGTGGCGGACCGGACCCTGCCGCTGCCGGCGTGGTCCGACGCCGCGCGCGCCCGCCCCTGGGTCGTCCCGCCCGGTCCCGTGGTCGTGGAGGACGTCGCGGTCGACGCGAACGAGCGCCCCGCGCGCCCGGAGATCGACCTCGGCCACACCTACGCACCACCCCACCGCGCGCGGCGCATCCGCGCGCTGCTCGACGCGGCCGGTGGCGACGGGACGGCCGCGGACCAGTCGCGCGTGCACGCGGACACGCGGCTCGGCGCCGCGGACGAGCTGCTGCGCTGGCTCGACCAGACCGCGGGCTCCGGGCCCTCGGGCGAAGAGGCCGGTGGCGAGCGCACCCCCGGGGCCGTCGGTGGGTCCGCGGACGGGCGCGACCTCCGGTCGGTCCGGGCGGCCCGCCGCCTGCGCGCGTGGGACCGCCGCATGGACTCCGACAGCGCCGACGCGGCCCTGTTCGCCGCGTGGCGCGCTGCGCTCGCGCGCCGGGTCGCCGCGCACCCGGCGCTCGCGCCCCTGCACGTGCCGCACGGGCTCGACCCGGTCTTCACCCCGTGGCTCTCGGTCACGGCGCGCGTCGCGGACGCCCTGCCAGCACTGCTCGGTGCTGACTGGCTGGGGATCGACGGTGCGGGCGAGGCGTGGGGCGCGCTGGGCGAGGTGGTCCGCGGGCTCGGGGACGCGGACGACCACGACACGAGAGACCCGAGGCCGACGGGGGCCGCGCCCGTGTGGGGCGACACCCACCGTGTGCTCGGCCTGCACGTGCTCCTGGACGTGCCGGGCGCCGCGGTGCCGCGCGTGCCGTCGCTGCCGCTCGCCGGGGACACGGACACCGTGCGCTGCACCGTGAGCGTGCCCGGGATCAGCGACGTGTGCGTGCGCGGGTCGGTCGCGCGGTGGGTGTGGGACCTGGACGACCGCGGCGCGAGCCGGTGGGGCGTGCCGTTCGGCGCGAGCGGGGACCCGCGCTCGCCACACTTCGCCGACCAGCTCGCCGCATGGGCCGACGCCGAGACCGTCCCGGTCGTGACCGACTGGACCCTGCTGCGCCACGAGGAGACCCGATGACGACCCCCGCGAGGACCGCGACCCGCCCCGACGTGCCGACCGGACCGGGTGACGAGGCCGACCTCCCCGCGCCCGCTGCCGACGTCGCTCCCCTCGCAAGCAGGCGGCTGCTGACGGGGGTGCCGGGCGAGCTCCTGGTGACGCACGAGGCCCCGGCCGGTGGCCGGCTGACGCTGCGCGTGCTCGACCCCGTTGCCGACCTCGACGTGCTGCACGACTGGGTGACCCGGCCGTGGGCGCGCTTCTGGGGGCTCGCGGAGCTGTCCCGGGCGGAGCTGCGCGACCTGTACGCGTACGTCGGCTCGCTGCCCACGCACCACGCGTTCCTCGTGCGGTGGGACGACGCGCCCGTGGCGCTGCTCCAGACGTACGAGCCGGAGCACGACCCGGTCGGCGAGGCGTACCCGGTGCGGCCGGGCGACGTCGGCGCGCACTTCCTGCTCGGGGCGCGCGGGCCCCGGGGCGCGGACCTGTGGGGCGCGGTCGGCCCGCTGCTCGTCGCGTTCTGCTTCGCCGACGCGCGCGTGGACCGCGTCGTGGTGGAGCCGGACGCGGCGAACGCGCGCGCCCACGCCCGGATGCGCGCGCTCGGCTTCGAGGTCGCCGACCGCGTGCGCGTGGGGGAGAAGGACGCGGTGCTGGCGTTCCTCACCCGCGAGCGCGCGCGCGACCTCCTCGCCGCTGCCGCGGCGGTGACGCGCGACTGACGCACGCCCTGGCGGAGGCTTCAGCGGGGACCGGCGCAGGCCTCAGCGGGGGCTGGCGACGGCGTGCCCGGCGTCGCGCAGCGCGCGCGTCGCCGGGTCGAGGCGCGCCTCGGGCACGAGCACGAGGTCGGCGTGGAACGTGGACGCGACGAAGACGGGGATGCCCGCCTCGGCGAGCGGGCCGACGACGGACGCGAGGACGCCCGTCGTCTCCAGCCCGTGGGCCGAGCCGTAGAACCCGGCCCACCGCTCGGCCTCGTCGAACGGCGACGCGTGCCGCACGACCGTGAGCCCCTCCGGGGCGCGCACGAGCGCCACCCACTCGTCGTCCTCGGGGAACGTGGCACCCGGGACGTGCCCGAGGAGGAAGCGGTCGGGGACGACGTGCAGGTCGAGCGAGGTCATGGGCGGCACCGTAGCCGCCCGCACCCACACGACGTCGGCTCCCAGCGGTCCCCGGGCGCGACACGCTCCGGGCGGGAGCAGCGGTCAGCGGGCGAGGCGTTCGACGACCGCCCCGTACAGCCACGGGGCGGCGCTCGCGGCGGGCACGATCGCGCCGCGGGCGGGGCTGCCCGCCCAGGCGAGCAGGCCCGTGGTCAGGACGCGGTAGTCGCGCGTCGCGCGGGCCCACGCCCGCTCGTAGGCCGCGGCGTCGTCGAGGTGGCGCACGACGGCGTCGGCCTGGGCGAGCCCGACGCGCACGCCCTCGCCCGTGAGCGCGTCGACGTACCCGGACGCGTCGCCGACGAGGCGCACGCGCCCGGCCGTGCGCCGTCGGGCCCGCTGACGCAGCGGCCCGGCCCCGCGCACGCGGCCCAGCACCGGTGCGCCGCGCAGGTGCTGCGCGAGCTCGGGAAAGGCGTCCAGCCCCGCGGCGGCACCGTTCCGGGGCCCGGAGCCCGTCTCCCGGCTCGCGGGGGCGCGATGGGTGAGCACGGCGACGCCGACGACGTCGGGACCCACCGGGGTCACGTACGCCTCGGCGTTCGGGGCCCAGTGCACCTCGACGAGGTCGCTCCAGGGGGCGACGGAGTAGTGGGTGCGCAGCCCGAACCGGGCGCGCCCGCGCGGCGTCGCATCGAGCCCGGTGAGGCGCCGGACGGTGGAGTGGAGACCGTCGCAGCCGAGCACCCAGCCGGCACGCACGACCGAGCGTGCCCCGCCCTCGGCGCGCGCGGCGTCGAGCGCGACCTCCACCCCGCGCTCGTCCTGGCGCAGCGCGCGCAGGGTCGCGTGCTCGATCGTCACGCCCTCCGCGAGCGCGCGTTGACGCAGCGCCGCGTGCAGGGCGGTGCGCCGCACGCCGCGTCCCGGCCCGGCGGCGAACGGGTGGTCGGCGTGGCGCTCGGCGTCGCGGTAGCTGATGCCCGCGAGCCGGTGCCCGGGCGGGTCGACGCCGAGGTCGAGCACCGCGGCGAGCGCGCCGGGCAGCAGCCCCTCGCCGCACGCCTTGTCGATGACGCCCGCGCGGCGGTCGACCACGACGACGTCGTACCCGGCCCGGCGGGCGTGCAGCGCGGCGGCGAGCCCGACGGGCCCGCCGCCGACGACGAGCACGTCGGTGCGCGCGACGGTCACGACGACGCCGGGCGGGGCCCGCCCGCGGTGGCGAGCGCGAGCGCGCGCTCCTCGGCGGGGATGCGGAACCGCGCCAGGAGCACGGCGTTGAGGACGGTGAAGGCGAGCGCCGTGACCCAGCACGAGTGCACCAGGGGGAGGGCGACGCCTTCGACGACGACCGCGACGTAGTTGGGGTGGCGCAGCCACCGGTACGGGCCCCGCGCCACGAGCGGGAGCCCGGGCACGACGATCACGCGCGTGTTCCACCGCGGGCCGAGCGTCGCGATGCACCACCAGCGCAGGCCCTGGCTCGCGAGCACGAGGACGAGCATGGGCCAGCCCAGCCAGGGCAGGAACGGCCGGTCGGCGAGCCACGCCTCGACGACGCACGCGACGAGGAGCCCGGTGTGCAGGGCGACCATGGCGGGGAAGTGCCCCCGGCCCGACTCGACGCCGCCGCGCGCGAAGGACCAGCGGGCGTTGCGCGCGGACACGACCAGCTCCGCGAGCCGCTCGGCGGCGGTGGCGCCGACGAGCACGACGTACCAGGCGAGGCTCATCCGCGTGCCCCCGACCGCGGCGCCCCGCGACCGTCGAGGCGCAGGAGCACGAGCTCGGTGCTGACCCCGGGGCCGAAGGCCATGAGGACGGCGGGCGTGCCGGACGGCGTGCGGTGGCGTCCGAGCGTCGCGGCGAGCACGTGCAGCACGGACGCGGACGACAGGTTCCCGACGTCGCGCAGCGAGGCCCGGCTCAGCGCGAGGTCCTCCTCCGCCAGCCCCAGCGCGTCGCGCACGGCGTCCAGGACGCGCGGGCCGCCCGCGTGCACGACCCAGGCGCCGACGTCGGCCGGCTCGAGGTCGTGCTCGGCGAGGAGCGCCTTGACGTCCCCGAGCAGGTGCGCCCCGATGAGCTCCGGCAGGCGCGCGGACAGCACGATCTCGAACCCCGTGTCGCCCACGCGCCACCCCAGGTCGCCCGTCGTGCCCGGGTGCAGGTGCGAGCGGGAGTCGACGACGCGCGCCCCGCGCGCCCGCCCGCCGTCGCGCGCGGCCCGCCCGTACGGGCCGGGGCGCCGCGCGAGCGGGTGCTCGTCGCCCACGAGGACGGCCGCGGCCGCGCCGTCGCCGAACAGGCCCGACGCGACGAGGTTCGCCGTCGAGGGGTCGCCGCGCTGCAGCGTGAGGGAGCACAGCTCGACCGCGACGAGGAGCGCGACGTCGCGCGGCCGCCCGCGCAGCAGGTCGTCCGCGCGGGCGAGCCCCGCCGCGCCCCCGGCGCAGCCCCACCCGAACGACGGGGTGCGTCGCACGTCGGTGCGCAGGCCGAGCCGGGCGGCCACGAGGACGTCGAGCGTGGGCGCGCCGACGCCCGTGACGGTCGTCAGGACGACGTGGTCCACCTCGTCCGCGCGCAGCCCCGCGTCGTCGAGCGCGGCCCGGCAGGCGCGCTCCGCGAGGTCGGTGCCGAGGGCGAGGAACGTGTCGTTGGCCGAGCCGAACGACAGCCCGCCGTAGTCCTCGATCGGCAGCGCGAGGTGACGGGTCTCCACGCCCGCGTGGGCGTGCAGGCGGCGCGTGAGCGCACGGCGCACCGGGTCGTCGGTGAGCAGCTCGCTCGTGACCCGGGAGATCTCGTCCTGGCGGTACGCATGGTCGGGAAGCGAGGTCCCGACGGCGACGACGCGCGACATGCCCGCATCGTCCCACCGGCCCGGTCGGCCCGCGCGGGGGAGGGGGCCGATGGCGGACACGGCTCCGGTGCCGGGCGCGGGGCCCGCCGGCGGGCTAGGTTGCCGCCATGGTGACCGGTCGCCCGCGGGGGCTCGTGCGGGGGCTCGTCGTCGCGAGCCACTTCCCGCCGACCGTGATGGTCACCGCGTTCGCGCTCGCGCTCTCGGCCGGGATCGGTGCCGGCGCTCGCACGACGACGCTCGTCGCGCTCGCGGTCCTCGCCGGCCAGCTCTCGGTCGGGTGGAGCAACGACTGGCTCGACGCGCGCCGCGACCTCGCGGTCGGGCGCGCCGACAAGCCCGTCGTGACCGGTCTCGTCACGCCCGCGGCCCTGCGCACGGCGGCGCTCGTGGCCCTCGGCGCGTGCGTGGTGCTCTCGCTCGCGACGGGCGTGGTGCCGGGGCTGGTGCACGTCGTCGCGGTCGCGAGCGCGTGGTCCTACAACGCGCTGCTCAAGGCGACGTGGTGGTCGTGGGCCCCGTACGCGCTCTCCTTCGGCCTGCTGGCGGTGTTCGTCGTGCTCGCCGCGCCCGGGGACGGCCGGCCCGCGCCGTGGGCGGTGGGGGCCGCGGCGCTGCTGGGCGTGGGCGCGCACGTCGCGAACACGCTGCCGGACCTCGAGGACGACGCCGCGACCGGGGTGCGGGGCCTGCCGCACCGGCTCGGGCGGCGCGCGAGCAGCGTGCTCGCCCCCGTGCTGCTCGGCGTCGCCGCGGTGCTCGTCGTGCTCGCTCCGCCCGGTGCGCCGGACGCCGCGCGCGCGGCCCTGGGCGGGGCCGCCGTCGGGCTCGCGGTCGCCGCCGGGGTCGTGGGCGTGGTGCGACCGCGCAGCCGCGCCCCGTTCGCGCTGTCGATGGCGGTGGCGGGCGTGTGCGTCGTGCTGCTCGTGCTCGCGGCGCCCGCCGTCGTCCTCCCGGGCTGAGCGGGCGGCGGAGGAGTCGGCCGGCGCGAGCCCGGGACGCGGGTCAGCGCTTGAGGTGGACGGACGCCTCGGCGGTGTAGGTCTGGAACGTGAGCGAGGCGAGCAGGTAGAGGCGCACCTCGTCGGCGGTGTGGTCGAGGTAGCCGATGGACACGTCCTGCCCGATCGTCAGCTCGTGGTCCCCGCCGCGCGTGGTGAGCAGGTAGCCGCCGCGCAGCGCGGGCGCCCACACGATGTCGCGCTGCACCATGCGCTCGAGCTGCTCGCGGATCGGGTACCCGTGGTCGCGGGTCTCGGACACCGCGGTGTACAGGTCGGCGTCGAGCACGAGCGCGTACGGGCCCTCCACCCCCGCGAGCCGCAGCTCGGTCTGCGCGGCCGCGACGGCGTCGGGCAGGTCGCGCGGGTCGGTGGGGACCGCGATCGGGGGGTTGTCCGAGCCGGGACCGATGCCGCGGATCCCGGCGGCCGCGTACCCCTCGAACACGGCGCGGTCCTCGGCGCGTGCGAGCGCGGTGGCCGCGTCCTTGACGGGCTGCCAGTCCGAGTCCTTGGAGCCCCGCGCGACGTCGTCGACCGCCTGCCGGGACACCGTGAAGGGGACCTGGAGCTCGACGAGCGGCACGACGTCGCGCAGGCGCGCCCGGATGCCGTCGTGCGGCGCCTCGACGTCGGTGACGTGGCCCGTGCGGGCGGACGCCGTGCCGAAGCCGAGCGGGCCCGTCACGTCGACCACGCGCCGCCCGGCGACGTTGCGCACGAACGTGCGCCGCGCCTCGTCGGCGATCTCCTCCCACGCCGCGTCGGTGACGGGCGCGAGCCAGCGGTGCAGGTTCGAGTCCCCGGGCGCGCCGGCGCCGCTCGTGGGGACGACCGAGCCCAGGTCCGGTTCCGAGGTGCTCACGACGGCTCTCCCTTCAGCGACCCGATCGCGAGCGAACCGACGGGCGCGGTGGTGGCGGGTGCGGGGGGTGCGGCGGGTTCCGCGGTCGCGGGACCCGGGTCGGCGGGCGCGTCCTGGCCGAGGTCGTCCGGGGCGCCGTCGGCCAGGGACTCGAGCAGGTCGAGCGAGGGGACGAAGAACGACGTCCCCGTCAGCGCCGTGGACACGTCGAGGATGTGGTCGTACCGGCCTGGCGGGTTCCCCACGAACATGTTGCCCAGCATGCGCTCCACGACGCCGACGTCCGCGGCGTACGCGATGTAGTAGGTGCCGAACTCGCCCGTGGACGGGTCGCCGAACGCCATGTTGTCGCGCAGGACGTCGCGCTCGGTGCCGTCGTCGTCGACGATCGTGTTGAGCGAGACGTGCGAGTCCGGGGGCTGCACGTCGTCCGCGAGCTCGACGTCGTCGAGCTTGGTCCGCCCGATGATGCGCTCCTGCGCCTCGACGGGCAGCGCGCCCCACGCCGCGAGGTCGTGCACGTACTTCTGCACCACGACGTGGCTCCCGCCCGCGAAGGGCCCGTCCGCGATGATCGCGGCGCCGGCGGCCGACCGTCCCGTCGGGTTCTCGGTGCCGTCGACGAAGCCGAGCAGGTCGCGCGAGTCGAAGTAGCGGAAGCCCGTCACGTGGTCGTCGACGCGCACCGCGTCGCCGAGCGCGGCCATGACCTGCCGGGTCAGCTCGAACGTGAGGTCGGCCCGGTCGGCCCGGACGTGGAACAGCACGTCGCCGGGGGTGGACGGCGCGTCGTGCACGGCGCCCTGCACGGCCCGGAACGGGTGGAGCCCCTCGGGCCGCGGCGCCCCGGGAGGGCGCACCGCGTCCCAGAACGCCGCGCCCAGGCCGACGACGCACGTCAGCCCGGCCGCCGACTGGCGGAACCCGACCGCGCGCACCAGGTCGTTCACCGAGGACGCGACGTCCAGCAGGCGCTCGCGCGACCCGGGCGATCCCGTGGCGCTGACGACGAGGAACACCGCGGACTCGGTGAGCCCGCCCAGCACGGGCTGCGGCTCGGGCACGTCGGCCGGCACGGCGATGCTCGCGCCGGTCCCCTGGGTCGTGTTCTGCGGCACGAGGCGAGCGTGCCACGCGTGCCCGGGGAGCGCACCCGCGCCGCGACCTCACCCCGCGGCGCGCACCAGACCGTCGACGACGGCCGCCGCACCGGGGGAGGGCCGCTCCCCGTACGTGACCGCGAGCACCCGGCGCGCCGCCCCGGGCAGGGCGTCCGTCCGCACCCGGGGGTCGCGGTGGGCGCGCAGCGCCAGGGCCGGCAGGAGCGAGACCCCGACCCCGGCCGCCACGAGGGACTGGACCGCGACGTAGTCGTCCGTCTCGAACGCGACCCGTGGGGTGAAGCCCGCCCGCTCGCACCGGCCCACCAGGTCGGCGCGGCACCGCTCGCAGCCCGCGATCCACGCCGCCTCCGCCAGCGGGGCGAGGTCGTCGAGCACGGGGTCCGCC
>NZ_LUAZ01000036.1:0-43801 GCF_001647255.1 Cellulosimicrobium sp. I38E | reverse complement strand
GGACGCAGCCGGTCCGGGGGGCGGCGGGGGCGGCGGGAACGGGTTCGCGGGCGACCGCACGCTCGTTCCGGCCGACCTCGCGGCGGACGTCGAGGCGGTCGACGGCGTCTCGCGCGCCGTGCCGGACGTGTCCGGCCCGGTGGTCCTCGTCGCGGCCGACGGCACCGCCGTCGTGACGACGGGCCCGCCCAGCACGGCGTTCTCGATCGACCCCGAGGACCCGAGCCTCACGCTGCTCGACGGCGCCTGGCCGGCCGCGGGCGAGATAGTGCTCGAGCAGAGCGCGGCGGAGACGGCCGGGCTGACGACCGGCGACGAGACGACGGTCGTGCTGGGCGGCGAGCCGACGCCGGTGACCGTCTCCGGGGTCTTCGGGATCGAGGCCGCCGCGGCGGGCGCGGTGCTCGTCGGGATCGACGGCGAGACCGCCCGCGCGGTGTACGCGCCGGACGGCATGGTGCCGCAGCTCTCGGTCTGGTCGTCGCAGACGTCCGGGGAGGTCGACGAGGACGCGCTCGCGGAGCGCGTCGGCGACGTGCTGCCCGACGGCGCCGAGGCCGTGACGGGAGAGCAGGCGCGCGCCGAGGCGAGCGAGGCCGTCGAGGAGGTGCTCGGGTTCGTCGAGACGTTCCTGCTCGTCTTCGCCGCGATCGCGCTCTTCGTCGGGGCGTTCATCATCGCGAACACGTTCGCCATGTCCGTGCGGGAGCGGCTGCGCGAGCTCGCGCTGCTGCGGGCGCTCGGTGCGTCGCCCGGCCAGGTCTTCAGCTCGGTGCTGGTGCAGGCGCTCGTCGTCGGGCTCGTGGGCGGCGGGATCGGAGTCCTCGCCGGGGCAGGGCTCGTGCGCGTCATCCGGTGGGGGCTCGCCCTCGCCGGCATGGAGTTCTCCGGCCGCGTGCCGCTCGGCGCGCCGCAGGTCGTGGCGGCGGTCGTGCTCGGGGCGGTGGTCAGCGTGCTCGCGGCGGTCCTGCCCGCGCGGCGTGCCGCGGCGATCCCGCCGGTCCAGGCGATGCGCGACGACGTCGCCCCTGACCGCGGGACCGGCGTCCGTGCGGTGGGCGGGATCGTGCTCGTCGCGGCGGGGGCCGGGGTCCTGTGGCTCGCGTCGTTCCTCGGGTCGTCGGTCGCCGACGCCCCGACCGGCTGGGCGTTGGTCGACGACCTGAGCCCGCGCGTGCTGCTCGGCGTCGGCGCGGGGCTCGTGCTGGTCGGCGTGCTCGTCGGGTCCCCGGCCGTCGCGCGCGGCGTGCTCACCGTGCTCGCGTGGCCGCTCGTCGTCGCGCTGCGACCGCTCGGTCGCCTCGCGCGCGGCAACGTGACGCGCATCCCGCGCCGCACGGCGAGCACCGCGGGCGCGCTGCTCATCGGCATGGCGCTCGTGTCCGTCACCGGCGTCATCGCCGCCTCGACCCAGGCGTCCGTGCGCAGCATCGTCGAGAACGAGGTGCGCGCCGACCTCGTGGTGGACTCCGCGACGCGCGTCGTCCCCGAGGGCGCCGTCGAGGCGGTGGCCGCGACCCCGGGCGCCGCGGTGGTGGACACCGTGCGGCTGGGCCTCGCGTCGGTCGCGACGGTGGGCGGGGGCACCGGGGCGGAGGGCTCCGGTGGCGACGCGGCCGACGACGGCGAGCCGCGCGGGACGGACGTGGCCGGCGTGCCCGCGGGCTTCTTCGACACCGCCCTCGACCCCGTGGCGCTCGCGGGAGACCCGACGGCGACGCTCGAGGCGGGGGACGTCGTCGTGCACCGGCGCACCGCGCGCGAGCGCGGGTGGGAGGTGGGCGACACGCTGCGCCTCGGCGAGGGCGCCGCCGCGGTCGAGGTGCGCGTGGGCGCGGTGATCGACAGCCAGCTCGTCGGGACCGGGATCCTCGTGCGCGACGACGTGTTCGACGCCGTCGTGCCCGCCGCGCAGGCGAGCGTCCGGATCGTCTACGTGTCGGCGGCGGAGGGGGCGTCGGCGGCGGAGGTGGAGGACCTGCGCGCGGCGCTGACGACCGCCGTCGAGCCGTTCCTCGTCGTCACCGTGCTCGACCGCGAGGAGACCGCGTCGGCGTTCGCCGACCAGGTGAACCAGGTGCTCGTCATCCTCTACGCACTGCTCGCGCTGTCGATCGTCATCGCGCTGCTCGGCATCGTCAACACGCTCGCCCTGTCGATCATCGAGCGCACCCGCGAGATCGGGCTGCTGCGCGCCGTCGGGCTCGGGCGGCTCCAGCTCGCGGGCGTCATCGCGATCGAGTCGGTGCTGACCGCGGTCTACGGGACGGTGCTGGGCGTCGCGACGGGCATCGGGATCGGCGCCGCGCTGCCCGGCGTGCTCGCCGACGAGGGCCTGAGCACGCTCGCCGTCCCGTGGGGCCAGGTGCTCGCGATCCTCGGCGTCGCCGTGGTGATCGGCCTCGTCGCGAGCGTGTGGCCCGCGATCCGCGCCGCCCGCCTCCCGGTCCTCGACGCGGTCACGGTCGACTGACCTCGCCCCTGCTGTGCATGAGACGGTCGCGCTCCGGGCACCCGGGCGCGACTGCTTCATGAACTCACCGGGTGGGGGACGGGGTGCGGTAGCGGCGGAGAGGAGCGTTGCGCCACGCGACGAGCCCGACGACGGCGCTCGCCGCCAGGCCGCCCACCGCCAGCGCGACCGGGGCGGACGTGAGCGACGCGAGCACCCCGCCGCGGAAGTTGCCGACCTCCGGACCCGCGACTCCGACGACGTGCTCGACCGACGACACGCGACCGCGGAACTCGTCGGGCGTCTCGAGCTGGACGAGCGCGCCGCGGGTCACCACGCTCACCGTGTCGGCGGCTCCCGCCACCGCGAGGCACGCGAGCGCGAGCCACAGCGGCCCCGCGAGGCCGAACGCGGCGAGCGCGACGCCCCACGTCGCGGCCGCGGCGAGCTGGAGCGCGCCCGCCCGCGGCGCCCGGGTCACCGCACCCGAGAACAGCCCGGCCCCGATGCCGCCCACCGCGACGGCGGACAGGAACAGGCCGAGCGTGCGCGGGTCGCCGTCGAACCGGAGCTCGTTGACGAGCGGGAAGAGCGAGATCGGCATCGCGAGCACGGTCGCCGCGACGTCGGTCGCGAACGAACCGCGCAGCGTCGGCTTGCGCCACACGATCCACCACCCGCCCGCGGCGGCCCGACGGCGCGGCGCGGGCGCGGCAGCCGGCGCGCCCGTCGCCAGGGCCTCGACCAGGGGTTGCGTCCCCACCGCACGGTCGTCGCCAGGAGCGCCGACGGGGACGACGGCAGCCACGGCGTCGGACGGTGCCGGAGGCGTCGCTGGCGGGCTGCCCGGCGGGAGCGGCGGGAGGCGCACGAGCCCGAGCAGCGCGACGAGCGCCGCCACGGCCTGCAGCCCGTACGCCGCCGGGAGGTCCCAGCGTGCGAGCACCAGACCGGCCAGCGCGGGGCCGATGAGCATCGCGACCTGGAACGCGAGGTTCTGGAGCGCGAGGCCTGCGGCGACCTGGTCGGGAGGGAGCAGGCGGGGCGGCACCGTCCGCCGGGCCGGGGATCCCAGCGCGTTGCACGCGGCGCCGAGGCTCACGAGGCCGAGGAGCACCCACACCGACCCGTTGCCCGCGAGGGCCTGCGCGACGAGCCCCACGGCGGCCAGCACCTGGCCCGCAGCGGCGAGCCGCATGATCGTGCGCCGGTCGTGCACGTCGGCGAGGTGACCGCCCACGAGTCCGAGCGTCAGGAGCGGGATGGCCGTGGCGAGGCCGATCGTGCCCGTCCACAACGGGCTGTGCGTGAGCTCCCAGACCTGGAGCAGCACGGCGACGTTGGCGATCTGGAACCCCAGCCCGCCGACGGCGGACCCGGCCCACAGGTCCCGGTACGCGCGGTTGGAGCGCAGGGGGCGGACGTCGAGGACGTGGTCGCGCACCTCAGCGCTCCTCAGGCGGGGCCGCGTCGGCGTCGGGCTCGGTGGGCCCGGCGGGCAGCGGGTAGCCCGCCGCGTCGAGCCGCTCCACGAGGCGGTCCCGCAGCGAGCGGCGCGCGAGGACGCGCTCGAGCTCGACCACGACGGCGCTCAACGCGTGCGGCAGCTCGTCGTCGATCTCGGCGACGGACTCCTCGGTCGCGCGCCACTCCGCCTCCAGGAGCGGGACGAGCGCGCGAGCCTTCTCGGTGAGCGCGACCCGGCGCGTCCGGGCGTCCGGGCCGGGCTCGGTCTCGACCAGTCCCTCGCGCCGCATGGCCGCCACGGTCTGGCTCATCGCCGAGTGCGTCCGCCCGAGCGACTCCGCCAGCTCACGGATGGTCAGCGGGCCGGTGTGCGCGAGCCGGATCAGCGGGTAGACGAACCGCGACCGGACGCCCTCGATGCCTCGGTCGGTGTAGACCGTGCCGATCTCGTCGTCGAGGCGCCGCAGCAGCGCGTGCAGGGCGTCCCAGCGCCCGGGCACGGTCGTCGGGTCGATTGATGTCATAGCACTGTTATAACAGCGCTCATGCATTATGCGCCAGAGCAGGCCCCGCTGCGCGCGGCGCTCGCGCACGACGTAGGCACCGTCCTGGCGAGCAGGGTCGTGACGGGTGCTCGTCACCGCCGCGCTGCTCGCGCGCTGACCGGCCGGGACCAAGGTCACGCGTCCCGGCGTCCCGGTGGTAGTCGCCTGGGTCGCGTGACACGGTGGGGATGGCCGGCGGGCACCGGCCTCGCACGGCTGCGGCGCGCCCGACGGCGACCCACCGACTCCACAGGAGGCCACGATGTCCGAGGTTCCCGTCCGCACGCTCATCAGCCCGTTGCGCTACGTCCAGGCCCGCGGCGCGCTCACGCGGCTCGGCGAGTTCGTCCGCCCGATCGGCACGAAGCCGCTGCTCGTCGCCGACGACGTCGTGTGGGGCATCGTCCAGGACACGGTCGCCGTGTCCTTCCAGGACCAGGACCTCCCCCGCCACCGCACCGGGTTCGGCACGTACGCCACCGCCGCGGAGGTCGACCGGCTCGCGCGCGAGATCGACGAGCTCCAGGCCGACGTGATCGTCGGCATCGGCGGCGGCTCGACCATCGACGCGGTGAAGGCCGCGGGCCACCTGCGCGGCATCCGCTGGGTCTCCGTGCCGACGGTCGCGTCCACCGACGCCCCGTGCTCCGCCCTGTCCGTCATCTACACCGAGGACGGCGCGTTCGAGGAGTACCGGTTCTTCCCGCACAACCCGGACCTCGTGCTCGTCGACACGGGCCTCGTCGCGAACGCTCCCGTGAAGTTCCTCGTCGCCGGCGTCGGCGACGCGCTCGCGACATGGATCGAGGCACGTGCCGTCGCCGAGGCGAACGCGTCGACCATGGCCGGTGGTCTTCCCCTCGTCACGGGCACGGCGCTCGCGCAGCTCTCGTGGGACATCCTGTGGGAGAACGCGCTGCCCGCGATCGACGCCGTCGCGAACCACCTCGTGACGCCCGCCGTCGAGAAGGTCGTCGAGGCGAACACCCTCCTGTCCGGGTTGGGCTTCGAGTCCGGCGGCCTCGCGGCGGCGCACGCCATCCACAACGGCCTCACCGCCGCACCCCAGACGCACGGGCTCACGCACGGCCAGAAGGTGAACATCGGCTCCGTCACACAGCTCGTGCTGGAGGGCGCACCGACCGAGGAGATCGAGGAGTTCGTGCGCTTCACGACGCGGGTCGGGCTGCCGAACACGCTCACCGAGATCGGACTCACCGCCGACGACGTCCAGGACCTCCAGCGTGTCGCGGAGGCCGCCACCGCGGAGGGCGAGACGATCCACGCGATGCCGTTCCCGGTCCGCGTCCCGGAGCTCGTCGACGCCCTCCGCTCCATCGAGGGCTTCTCCCGCCGCGTCCGGGCCGAGGCCGGCCTCCCCGAGCCGGTCAAGCACGCCGCGCACTGACGCGCGCCCCCGGGCCGGAGCCCAGCCGTCGCGGCGGGAGCCCGGCCCGGGGCAGGCCGACCTGGCGGCCCGTCCCCTCGATCAGGTTCAGCGGGAAGGCTGCTACTTCTTGGCGGCGGTCTTCTTCGCGGCGGGCTTGCGCGCCGTCGTGCGCTTCTTGGCCGGGCCCTGGGCGCGCTTCTCGGCGAGCAGCTCGATCGCACGCTCGGGCGTGATCGACTCGGGCGTGACGTCGCGCGGGAGGGTGCGGTTGGTCTCGCCGTCGGTGACATACGCGCCGAAGCGGCCGTCCTTGACGACGATCGGCTTGCCGCTGTTCGGGTCGTCGCCGAGCTCACGCAGTGGCGGGGTCGCGGCGCGCTGGCCGCGGCCGCGCTTGGGCTGCTTGTAGAGCTCGATCGCCTCGTCGAGGGTGACGGTGAACATCGACTCCTCGTCGGGCAGCGACCGCGAGTCGGTGCCCTTCTTGAGGTAGGGGCCGTAGCGGCCGTTCTGCGCGGTGATCTCCTCGCCGGACTCGGGGTCGGTCCCGACGACGCGCGGCAGCGACAGCAGGCGCAGCGCGTCGTCGATCGTGATCGCGTCGAGCGTCTGCGTCTTGAGCAGCGACGCGGTGCGCGGCTTGGGCTGCGCGGCCTTGGCCTTCTTCTGCGCGGCGGCGGACAGGCTCGTGTCGATCGGCGGGAGGTCGAGCACCTCGGTGACGTACGGCCCGTAGCGGCCGGCCTTGGCGACGATCTCGTTGCCCGACACGGGGTCGGTGCCGAGCACCTTGCCGTCGTCGGCGCCGGCCGCGAGGAGCTCGCGCGCCTTGGCGACGGTCAGCTCGTCGGGGGCGACGTCGTCGGGCACGGACGCGCGCGGCGGGTTCTCGCCCTCCTTGACGGGGACGGAGAGATCCTCCACGTACGGGCCGTACCGCCCGACCCGGAGCTGGATGCCCTCCCCGATCGGCACCGAGTTGATGCCGCGCGCGTCGATGTCGCCGAGGTTCGCGACGAGGTCGCGCAAGCCCTCGGCGTCCTCGCCCTTCGCGGCGTCGCCGAAGTAGAACTCGGTGAGCCACGCGACGCGGTCCCGGCGTCCGGCGGCGATCTCGTCGAGGTCGGCCTCCATGCGCGCGGTGAAGTCGTAGTCGACGAGGCGGTCGAAGTGCTCCTCGAGCAGCCGCACGACGGCGAACGCGAGCCAGCTCGGCACGAGCGCCTGCCCGCGCGAGAGCACGTACCCGCGGTCCTGGATCGTCGAGATCGTCGACGCGTACGTCGACGGCCGTCCGATCCCGAGCTCCTCGAGCGCCTTGACGAGGCTGGCCTCGGTGTACCGGGGCGGCGCGGAGGTGGAGTGCCCGTCGGCGGTGAGGTCGTCGGCGCGCAGGGCGTCGCCCTCGCTCATCTGCGGCAGGCGCGCCTCGTCACCGCCCTTGGCCCCGACCACGGGCGCGTCCTCGGCGTACCGGTCGACGTCCGAGCTCTCCTCGTACGCGGCCAGGAACCCGCGGAACTTGATGACGGTGCCCGACGCGGCGAACACCGCGTCGCGGCCCGCGACGTCGCCCGCGGCGGCCGAGAGGGTTGCGCCGAGGCGGACGGACGCCGTCGACCCCTTCGCGTCCGCCATCTGCGACGCGACGGTGCGCTTCCACACGAGCTCGTAGAGCTTGAACTGGTCGTCGCTCAGCTCGCGCTTGACCTGCGCGGGCGTGCGGAACGAGTCGCCCGCGGGGCGGATCGCCTCGTGCGCCTCCTGCGCGCCCTGGTTCTTCGCGGCGTAGACCCGCGGCTTCTCCGGGACGAACTCGGGGCCGTAGAGCTCGGCCGCCTGGCGGCGGGCGGCCGTGGTGGCCTCCGCCGACAGCGACGGCGAGTCCGTACGCATGTAGGTGATGTAGCCGTTCTCGTACAGCGACTGCGCGGTGCGCATAGCCTGGCGCGACGACATGCGCAGCTTGCGGCTCGCCTCCTGCTGGAGGGTCGACGTCGTGAACGGGGCCGCGGGGCGGCGTGTGTACGGCTTGGTGTCGAGCGAGCGCACCGCGAACGCGGCGTCCGTGAGGCCGGCCACGACGGCGCGGGCCGTCGCCTCGTCGAGGTGCGCGACGCCGTCGCGCACTGCCGCGGCCTTGAGCTGCCCCCGGTCGTCGAAGTCGCGGCCCGACGCGACGCGCGCGTCGCCGACCTGCACGAGCCGGGCGCCGAACGCCTTCCCGGCGTCGGCGGCGGACGCGTCCGCGTGCTCGAAGGTGCCCGTGACGTCCCAGTACTCGGCGGGGACGAACGCCATGCGCTCGCGCTCGCGCTCGACGACGAGGCGCGTCGCGACCGACTGCACGCGACCGGCCGAGAGCCCCTGGGCGATCTTGCGCCACAGCACCGGCGAGACCTCGTAGCCGTAGAGGCGGTCGAGGATGCGGCGCGTCTCCTGCGCGTCGACGAGGTGCTCGTCGAGGTCGCGCGTGTTCTGCAGGGCCCGCTGGATCGCCTCGCGCGTGATCTCGTGGAACACCATGCGCTTGACGGGGACCTTGGGCTTGAGCGCCTCGAGCAGGTGCCACGCGATGGCCTCGCCCTCGCGGTCCTCGTCGGTCGCGAGGTAGAGCTCGTCGGCGTCCTTGAGCGCGCGCTTGAGCTCGGCGACCTTCTTCTTCTTGTCCGCGTAGACCTCGTAGTACGGGTCGAACCCGTGGTCGACGTCGACGGCGAACTTGCCGTACGGGCCCTTCTTCATGTCCGCGGGCAGCTCGGACGGCTGCGGCAGGTCGCGGATGTGCCCGACGCTCGCCTCGACCTCGTAGTCGTCGCCGAGGTAGCCCTGGATCTTGCGAGCCTTGGCGGGCGACTCGACGATCACGAGCTTGCGTGGCATCCGATCCTGCTTTCGTCCGTGCGTACGTGTCCGTGGCGGGCGCTCCCCGCCCGACGGCGGCCGGGCACCACCCGGGGCGCGCCCGGTGCGTCGTGGTGCCGCGAGGACGACCCTCCGGTCGTCCGCCGTGGCAGCCTACGACGTTACGCCAATCGCGCCAGCCGCACCCTACCGCCGAACCGGACGGGCGTCCGGGCGGGCTGTGGACTGGCGGACGAGGAGCAGCACGGCGAACGCCGCGGCGGTCACCGCGAGCACTCCCGCCACCCCGCCGGCGTACGCGGTGACCTCCTGCGCGGCCGTCGTGTCCCACGTCGCGGGCGTCGCCCGCAGCGCGAGAGCCGCCGCCACACCGGCCGCACCCGCCCCGAGGAGGAGCAGCACGGCCATGACCGTCGAACCGGGCGAGGCGCCGGCGCCCGGGTCGAGCGCCGACCGCGGCGTGAAGGCGCACACGAGCGCGGCCCACGCCAGGACGACGAGCACCGCGGCGACGACGTCGCTCGGCCGGTGCCACTGCCCGACGAGCGTCGAGACCCCGGTCGCGGCCGTGTACGCACCGCCGAGGACGGCCACGAGCGGTCGGGCCGCGCGCGGCACGACGAGCAGCAGGGCTGCGGCGACCGACCCGGCGACCGTGGTGTGGCCGCTGGGCAGCGAGTTCTCCCAGTGCCAGCCGCCGATGAGCTCCTCGCGGCCGAGGAGCGAGTGCTTGACGAGCTGCGTCGTGACGTTCGCCCCGACGACGAGGAACGCCACCTGCACGGCGAGGCCCCAGCGGCGACGCAGGAGCGCGATCCCCATGGCGGCGCCGAGGCCGCCGACGACGAACGCGACCGAGACCGTGTCCAGGACCGGCTTGGCCACCGCCCAGAGCTCGCCCTGGCCGGTGACGGCGCCGTCGAACGCGGCGCGCTCGAGCATCTGCCCGGCGAACGTGTCGACGAAGAACCGCCACACGAGCCAGGCGCACGCGACGGCGAGCGCCGCGACGACGGCGGCGACGACGCGCGACGCGGTGCTCGGGCCGTCCGCCTCGACGGTCGGGAAGGGGCGGGGCGCCGGCTGCGGCGCCGGCGGGTGGGACGCCCCGGGCGGGTACGTGCCGGCCGGCGGGTACGGCGCCGGAGGGGGCGGAGCGGCCGGCGGGTACGGAGCGCCGGAGGGCGTGGGCGGCAGCACCGGCGGCGTCGCCGGGAGCGGTCGCGTTCCCGACCCGCCGCTGGTCGGCAGCGGCCGGGTCGGGGCGTGGTCGGCAGGCATCCCTCCACGGTAGAGGACGCGTGTGTGCGTTCGGGGAAGACGGCGGGAAGAGCCTCCGTGCGCTACTCCCCCGCGCTGGGCACGAGCCGCGTGAGGATGAGCGACGCGGCCGGGCTGGTCGGCTGCGGCGACGCGTACGGGTCGGCGTCCGACGGGAAGCCGGTGTAGGCGACGGTCGAGTACTGGGCGGCCGTCGGCCGGCCGAGGACCGGGATCGCCGGGACCTGGTCCACGTAGACGTGCTGGATCGTCGCCAGCGCCGCGGCGCGCTCCGCCTCGTCGGTCGAGGACGCGTAGGTCTGGAACGCTGCGTCGGCCGCGGCGTCCTGGAACCGGCCGAAGTTGGCGTCGGCACTGGTGCCGAGAGGGCGCAGGTGCGCGCCGTTCATCTGGCTGGAGTACGTGTCCCAGGGCGTCGCTCCGCCGTCGGTCCAGTGCATCGACGCCTGGAAGTCGCCCTTGCCGATCTTGTCGAACCACTCGGCCTCGTCCTGCCCCTCCACGGTCGCGACGATGCCGAGCCGCGCGGCCGCCTCCTTGACCGCCTCGAGCTCCCACATGTAGTCGGTCCACCCGGAGGGGTTCGTCAGCGTGAACGTGACGGGCGTGCCCTCCTCGTCCTGGAGGACGCCGTCCACCAGCTCGTAGCCCGCGTCCTCGAGGATCGCGGTGGCACCGGGGACGTCGACCGCGAGGGCCCGGTCGGCGAGCTCGGGAGCGACGAACGGGTCGCCGGCCGGCAGCGGCAGCCCGGTCGCGCTGCGCAGCGGCGGCCAGACGCCGGAGGTGGCGGAGTTCGAGATGCTCTCGCGATCGAGCACGGCGTTCAGCGCGCGCCGCACGGCGACGTCGTCGAACGGCGGCACCTGCGTGTTGAGGAAGAGCGCGTCGATCGCCAGACCGGTCGGGGCGAACTGGTGGAGGTGGTCGGGGTCGGCGGCGAGGTAGACCCTCTCGTAGCCAGGGATGTACGCCCAGCCCCACTGCACGTCGCCGCTCACGTACGCCGCCGTGAGCGAGTCGTTGTCCGGGTACGCGACGTACCGCAGCTCGGGGACGGCGAGGGGTCCGCCCCAGTAGTCGTCCCGGGCCGTGAGGGTGACGCCGTCGGGCGCGAACTCCTCCAGGACGTACGGGCCCGTGCCGACGGGGTCGACGTTCGGGTCCTCCAGGAGCGCGTCGGCGGGACGGTCGGCCCACACGTGCTCGGGCACGACGAACGTGTTGATCGCCTTCGTGCGGTTGACGTACTGGCCGCTCCCGAACGTCACGACGACGTCCCGCCCCTCGACGCGGACGTCCTCGTACGGGAGGAGGTCGGGGTTGAGCGCGGGGTCGTCCCTGCGGAGCGCGAACGTGAAGGCGACGTCGTCGGGCGTGAGGGGCTCGCCGTCGGACCAGAGCACGCCCTCGCGCACCGTGACCCGCAGCTCCGTGTAGCCCGCGTCCCAGGACCAGGCGCTCGCCAGCCACGGGGTCGGGTCCTGGGCGGGGTCGACGAGGTTGACCTGCGCGAGCGGCTCGTAGAGGACGTGCGCGTACCCGAGCTTCTGCGCGGCGGACCCGCTGTCGAAGGGGTTGTTGTCCTCCTCGTCGACCGAGTTGGGCATCCCGATCGTCAGCACGGAGGGGGCCGCCTCGTCCGCGGGCTCCTCGGCCGGGCTCACGAGGCCGCAGGCCGAGGCGGCGAGCGCGACGGGGACGGTGAGGGAGGCGACGACGGCCGCGCGACGCACCGCGGCGCGGACGGTACGGCGGGCGGCGGTGCGAGTGGTCACGCGGGGCTCCTCGGCGAGTCCGTGATCTGCGGCGACGCCGGGCGCTCCGTCGCCCTCGACGCCATTCCGGAGGCGATTCAACCACACATTACTTACTCGTCAGTAAGAGATACTGGGTCACAGTATGGTTACCGTCATGACCGATGCCACCCCCGCGCGGAGCGCCACCGACGCCGCCCCCGCACGGACGCCCCGCCCCCGCCGTACGCGACCGGCGACGCTCGAACGTCGCGAGGAGATCCTGCGCGCGGCGATGCGCGTGTTCGGGTCCAAGGGCTACCACCAGGGCTCGCTCGCCGAGGTCGCCGAGCAGGTGGGCATCACCCACGCCGGGGTGCTGCACCACTTCGGCTCCAAGGACCGCCTGCTCACCGAGGTGCTGGAGTTCCGGGACCGCGTCGACGTCGAGCACCTCGAGGGGCAGCACATCCCGGGCGGGCTCGACCTCTTCCGGCACCTCGTCAAGACCGCCGCGATCAACGCCGAGCGGCCCGGGATCGTCCAGGCCTACACCGTGCTCACGGGCGAGGCCGTCACCGACGGCCACCCGGCCAGCGCCTGGGTCACCGAGCGCTTCACCGGGCTGCGCGCCGACATCGCGGGCGCGCTGCGCGAGGTGATCGAGGAGCGCCGCGCTGCAGGCGACACCGACACGGACTACGAGCTCACCGACGCCGCGCTCGACCTCGCCGCGTCCACGATCATCGGCGCGATGGACGGGCTCCAGATCCAGTGGCTCCTCGACCCCGACGCCGTGGACCTCGCCGAGTCGACCGCGTTCGCGATCGAGTCGATCCTCGCCTCGACCCTCGCCGGGGCACGGCGACCGCGCCCGCTCGACTGACCGGTCGTCGTCGGGCACGGCGTCCGCTCAGGGGACCTCGCCGGGACCATCGCTCTACCTCGCGTGACCATCGCTCTACCTCGCGTGACCAGCGCTCTACCTCGCGTGACCAGCGCTCTACCTCGCGTGACCGGGGCTCTACCTCGCGGCGGGCTCGGGCTCCGCCGCGGTCTCGAGTCCGGCGTCCGACGGCGGCGCCTCGCCGGCCGTGCGACCGTCGCGGTACGCGGCGATGGACAGGGTCCGCAGGCGTGACGACCGGCCCGACGGGTTGTCCACGAACCCGACGGCCGAGATGTACGGCTCGATGACGTGGATCTTCTGCAGCGGCGTGACGATGAGCAGCTGGAGCCCCAGACGGCGGAACAGCTCGAGCGCGAAGCGCGTCGACTCGTCCGACCCCCGCCCGAACGCCTCGTCGATGACGACGAACCGGAACGCCGTCGACCGCACCGCGCCCCAGTCGAGCTTGAACTGGTAGGCGAGCGACGCCGCGAGCACGGTGTACGCGAGCTTCTCCTTCTGGCCACCGGACTTGCCGCCGGAGTCGGAGTAGTGCTCGTGCTCGGAGTCGTCGGCGCGGGACCGCTCGGACGCGGAGAGCACGAACCAGTTGCGCACGTCGGTCACGCGGCGGCGCCACGCCTCGTCGAGGTCCGTCATGCCCTCGCGGCCGCGGAACCGCTCGACGAGCGCCTTGACCCGCAGGAACCGGTCCTCCGAGTACGACAGCGCGCCGTCGGCGAGCGACCCGTCGCCCTCGGCGAGCGCGCGGTCGTCCTCGGCGAGGATCCCGTCGCCGTCGGTGCACGCGCGCAGGTCCTGCTGGAACTCGCGCACCTCGAGGTTCGGCGTCCGCGACATCTCGAGCCGGATGTACCGACCCGGGTTGTAGTCGATCGCCCGCAGCGAGTCGTTGATCGTGTCGATCCGGTCGCGGATGACGTCGGCCTGCTTGGCGAGCTCGGCCGCGAAGCCCGCGATGTCGCGGATCGCGTTGGTGTTGAGGTACGCCTTGAAGTCGGCCTCGAAGCGCGGCAGGTCGTCGCGGACGAGCCGGTCGTGGATCTCGCGGTAGCCGTCGGCCGACCGCACGTCCGCGTCGAGCTCCGCGGTCTCCACCGGGTACGCCGAGCGGAAGGACGCCATCTGCCCCGCGACGCGCGTCCCGAGGTCGGCGCGCTCGCGCTGCGCCTGCTCCGCCTCGGCCGTGAGCCGCGAGCGCACCGCGTTCTCGACGGCGTCCAGGTCGGCCGCGCGCGTCGGGCCGGTCGCGCCGTCCCCGTCGGCGGGGCCGACCGCCGCGAGCTCGCGGTCGAACTCCGCCGCGAGCGCCGCCGTCGTCTCCTCGTCGAGCGTCTCGCCCGCGCCGTCGAGCACCGCCCGTGCCCGCTCGCGCGCGGTGCGCGCCTCGTCGAGCGCGTGCCGGTCGGCGCCGAGCGTCGCGACGACGCGGTCGCGCTCGGCCTCCAGCTCGCCGTGGCGGCGCGCGTTGTCGTCGAGCAGGCCCGCGATCCGGCCGAGCTCGTCGCTCGCCTGCTCGAGGCGCCGCTTCTCCTCCGCGAGCTCCGCGATCCGCGCCGTCTCGGCGCCACGGTCGAGCTCGTCCCAGTCGCGGTAGACGTCGAGCCGCCCGAGCGCGGCCGAGCGCGCCTGGAGCTCGCCGCGCACGGCGGCGGCCTCGTCGCGGCGCCGCGCGAGCGTGTCGCGCCGCGCGGTCACCTCGGCCGCCTGCTCCAGCAGCGCGTCGATCTTGGCCTGCGTCGACCACCCGAGCACGTAGCCGCGACGGTCGTCGACCGCACGCGTGTCGTTCTTCTCGTGGTGGTCGGGCGAGTGCTTCACCTGGCCGGCGCGCGTGATCGCGCGGGGCAGCCGGCGGAACGCGTCGAGGTCGGGCGCGCACGCGTGGTCCGCGCGGCGCTCCAGCTCGGCCTCGACCCACGCCGTGAGCGACGGCGCGTCGTCGAGGCGGCGCACGTCGAGCAGGTCGGCGAGCAGGGGGACGTCCTCGCGCGGCGCGGGCCGGGCGGCCGGCACGCGCTCGGGCACCCGGTGGTACACGAGCCGCAGGCCCAGGTGCTCGCGGTCGACCCACGCGGCGACGGCCTCGTAGTGCGCCGCCGGCACGAGGAGCGAGAGCGCGAAGCCGCGCAGCACGCGCTCGGCCGCGCCCTCCCAGTCGGCGTGCTCCGGGCGCACCGCGAGCAGCTCGCCGACGAACGGCACGTCGCCCGGAGAGAACCCGACGCCGGCGCACAGCCGGTCACGGACCTCCAGGTGGGTGCGCGGCAGGTTGGAGCGGCGGTCGGCGAGGCTCGCGAGCTCGGCCTTGACGTCGGCGGTCTCCTGCTCGACGGCGCGCAGCTCCGCGGCGACCTCGCTCACCCGCTCCTCCGCCCGGGCGAGGTCGTCGCGCACGCGCACCGCGGCGTCGTCGGCCCGGCGCCGCAGCGCGGCGAACGCCTCGGCGTCGACGAGCGCGGCGGCCACGGCCGCCGCCCCGCCGCCGAACCCGGGGTCGTCGTCACCGCGGCCGCCGAACCCGGGGACGTCGCCGGGTTCGGCACCCCGGGGGGCGGTAACCCCGGGTTCGGCGCCGTCGGCGCCGCCGAGCGTGAGGCCCGCCGCGGCGGCGTAGCCCGCGAGCTGGGTGACGCGTCGCTCGCGCGCGGCGCGCTCGACCTCGCGGCGGGCGACCTCGCCCTCGATCGCGGCGAGCCGGTCACCGCCGTGCCCCGCGCGATCGAGCTCGAGCCGCTGGCGCTCGGCCGCGAGGAGTCCCAGCTCGTCGCCGACGCGCTGCCGGCGGGACTCGCCGTCCGCCACGCGCTCGTCGAGCGCGCCGATCAGCCCGTCGAGGTCGGCCACGCGGCGCGACGCCGTGAACGCGCGCAGCGCGTCGCGCCGGGCCACGAGCGCCGCGGACCGCTCCCCCAGCGCGTCGTGCGCGTCGCAGTCCGTGAGCAGCGGCGCGAGGCGCTCGATCTGCGCGGTGGCGCGCACGACGGCGTCGTGCGCGCTCGTGAGGTCGTCGAAGTGCGCGACGAGCCGGTCCGTCCAGCGGTCGGCGTCGAACGGCTCGAGCATGTGCTCGCGCACGAACTCGCCGAGGTCGCCGACCGACTTCATGGACACGGTCTGGTGGAACAGGTCCATCGCCTGCTCCGACGGGATGCCCAGCAGGCGGCGGAAGTCGCGCCCGTACTCGGGGAAGTGGTCGCGCACCTGGGCTCCGGACTCGCGCAGCCGGCGCCGCAGCGCCGCCACGTCGCCACCGAACCCGGCGAAGTCCTCGGTGATCGTCAGCGGCCGGTCGGCCGTGACGAAGAACCGGTCCGGCTGGCCCGACTGCCCCGGGGCGAGCCAGAACACCTGGGCGAGCGTGACCTCCTGGTCGAACCCCCGGTTGGAGAACCGGCCCAGCACCACCGAGTACGTGCCGCGCTCGCGCAGGCCGACGTGGCGCGTCGTGCCCGTGGCCTCGTCGCGCTCGGACTTGTAGTGCCCCGCGACGTACGAGCGCAGGGACCGCTCGCGCGCGCCCGCGCCCGCCGCCTTGTTGTAGGAGATGCGGTGCGACGGCACGAGCAGCGTCGTGACGGCGTCGACGATCGTCGACTTGCCCGACCCGATGTCGCCCGTGAGGAGCGCGTTGCGGCCGTCGAGGTCGAACGCCCACACGCGCTGGTCGAACGTGCCCCAGTTGAGCACCTCGAGCCGCTCGAGGCGGAAGCCCGCCCGGGCGTCGAGGTCCGCCGCCGGGTCGTGCAGCTCGACCGCGCTGAACAGGCCCTCCATCACGCCACCGTCCTCGTCGTCGTGCCTGCACTCGTCGCTGCACTCGCCCCCGTGCTCGTGCCGGTGCCCGCCGTGCCCGACGCCGTCCCGCGCGCCCCGCCGTCGGCGGCGAGCTCCAGGTACTGCGCGAGGCGTGCGTCGAAGTCCGCGAGCCACTGGGCGTCCACGAACGCCTTGAGGATGCGGCGCACCTCGTACCGCCGCGCGTCCCCCGCGGCCGGGTCGCCGTCCTCGACCGGGGCGGCCCCGCCGTCGGGCGCACCGTCCGGGTCGGGACGGCCCGCGGGACGCAGGAAGCCCAGCTCCACGACGCGCCGCACCAGACCGTCGACCCGGTCGACGAGCCGCGCCTCGTTGGCGGCGGCGCCGGCGTCCTGCGCGAGGAAGACCCGCAGCAGGTCGACGATCTCCGTGCGCGCGAGCACGAGGCGCGTCTCGCCGCCCTCGGAGTCCGCCTGCGCGAGCCGCTTGCGCAACAGCGCGAGCAGCAGGCTCACGTCGAACGGCAGCTCGCGGCGCGGGATCAGGCGGGGCACGCGCTCGTCGCGCTCGTGCTCGGGCTGCGAGCGCAGATAGGCGTAGCCGTCGCCCTCGTCGACGACGACCTGCAGGCCCATCATCGCGACGGTGTCGCGCACCTGCGCCTCGCGCGCGAGCAGGTCGCGCCACAGCGCCTCGCCGGACTCGCGGTAGACGACGCCCTTGAGCAGCGACGTCACGACGACGGACAGCTCCGGGTCGCGCGCGGTGCGGGTGGTGCTCACGGGGTCTCCTCCGGGGCGGGGTCGGCGGTGTCGTGCAGGTGCTCGTCGCGTGGGGTCGCGGGCGGGCGGTGCGGGACAGGGTCGCGCGGCGCCGGCGGGACCCCGCCGCCCGCCCCCGTGCGCCGCGCGTAGGTGACGCGGGGCAGGCGCGCGACGCGCACCACGGGGTCCGGCGCACCGTCGTCGGCGACCGGCCCGCTCGGGGCCTCGCCCTCCCAGCGCACCTCGTCGGTGCGCTCGTCGTCGTGCACGACGACGAAGCGCGGGTCCTCGAGCGACAGGTACGTCACGAGCTCGGCCAGGCCGTGCTCGAGCGGCGCCGCCTCGAGCAGGTCGACGAGCGCGACCTCCCCCGGTCCGCCCGGGGCGGTGAGCGTCGCCCGGACCGTGCGCGCGAGCCGCTCGGGGTCCACGTGCACCTGGTCGTAGAGCGCGTCGACCTCGAAGTCGTCGTCGCCGGCCTCGACGTGGTCGGAGTCGAGCCGGGCCGTGGGTCGCGGCGTGAACAGCGGCCGCTCCGTCGGCAGCACGACGTCCGGGGCGACGGCGTCGATCGCCATGCCCGGCGGGCCGCCCGGTCCGTGGCGGACGTCGCGCGCCGCGAGCGCCTTCGCCTCGACCCCGCGCAGGATGTCCATGACCCGCCGGTTCTCGAGCCAGACCTGGTCGTCGAGGAAGCGGCGGAGCTGCTCCGAGAGCGTCCGCACGGTCGCCTGCGTGCGCTCGCCGGCGTCGAGCCAGTCGTAGTGGACGCGCCGCAGCCGGCGGTGCTCCTGCTCCCGTGCCGCCGCGTCCGTCGCGGCGGCGTCCGGGACCGGGCCGGGGGCCCCCGGGGCCGGCCGGACGACGTCGGGCGCGATCGCGTCGAGGGACTGCACGCGCTCGACGAGCGCGGCGAAGTCCTCCTGGCGGCGGCGGTCGAGCAGGAAGTCGTAGAACGCGTGGAACGACCGGCCCTGGTCGGACTCGGCGATGGCCGTGCGCGACCGCACGACCTCCTCCAGCAGCTCGCCCTTGGCGCCGTCCCAGCCGGTGATGCGCTCGCGCAGCTCGCGGTCGAGCGAGCGGAAGTTCGCCTCGACCTCGCGGAAGTCGGAGAGCAGGTCGGCCGCGGTCTGCGTGAGCTGCTGGTAGCGGTCTCGCTGCGCCGCGGCGTCGAGCACGGCCACGCGTCCGGCGCGCACCTGCGCGATCTCCTCGTCGATCGCGGCGCGCCGCTCCTCGAGCTCGCGCAGGCGCTCCGCCGGGTCGGTCTGCGTCCCGACGGCGAGCTGGCGCAGGAGCTCGAACACCGTGTTGAGCCGTGACTCCGTGCCCACGAACCCGCGCCCGCGCAGCGACGCGACCCAGCGCACGGCCTGCTCGACGGCGGGCGTCGCGTCGTAGTGCGGCTCGCCGGAGCCCGGCGGGTACCAGGCGCGCAGCCAGCCCTGGTCCGGGTGCGCCCAGTGGTCGACGTACGCCTGCGGGGCACGCGGGTAGCGGGGTTCCGAGCCGGACGCCCGGGCGGACCGGCCGTCGACCGCCCACAGGTGGTCGTCGAGCCGCGCGACGAGCTCGCTCTCGGGGATCGCGCGCACGTTGTCCTCGACGAACAGCGAGCCGAGGAACGACAGCACGAGCGGCGCCGTGTCCGCGCGCAGGAGCCGCCACGCCGCGCTCGACCGTCGCAGGGAGTCGACGTCGTCGTGCTGCACGCAGGTCCTCTCGGGGGGCTCGGGCCGGTCGGCGCCGCGGGGAGCGCGGGCGCCCCCAGATCTTAGGCGGGGACGCCCGCACCGCCGGGACGACCCACCGGAGGTCGGCACCCGACGCGACGGCGAGCGCTGCGTCCGTGCGCGACGGATGCGTCCGCGGACGCAGCGCTCGAGCGGGAGCGCATCGCTCGGCAGCGGCCTGAGCGCGGGGCGAGGATCCGGGACCATGGTCCCTGTCGGCGGCGGGTGCGTGCTTCGTAACCTGGGTGCGGCGCCGAGCCGGCAGCGCGCCCACCCTGCCGGCCGGCGCCACCTTCTGCCCGCCCGCCGGGGCGTCCCCCGACCCGGCGGGGCCCCGCGGACCCGAGGACCGCCCGTGACCGGAACGACCACCGCCCTGACGGACGACGCGCGACCGGGCGACCGGGCGCCGTCGGGCACGGAGCGGGTGCAGGACGCGGGGTTCGACCCGTTCGTGAGGCCGACCGGCTGGACCCACTCCCGCGGCGCGCTGTTCGGCGAGATGCTGCTGTTCGGCCTGCTCAGCCTCACCGCGGCGTTCGTGCTCTCGTACGACGCCGTGCTCCTCGCCGCCAACCCCACCGCCACGCTCTCGTGCGACGTCAACACCGTGCTGTCGTGCGGGACGGTCGCCCAGTCGTGGCAGGCACAGGTGTTCGGGTTCCCCAACGCGTTCCTCGGCCTGATCGCGGAGCCGATCGTCATCACGACGGCGGTCGCGGCGCTGGGCGGGACGCGGTTCCCCCGCTGGTTCCTCTTCGCCGCCCAGTGCGTGTACTTCCTCGGGGTGGTGTTCGCCTACTGGCTCTTCTACCAGTCGATGTTCGTCATCGGCGCGCTGTGCCCGTGGTGCCTGCTCATCACGGTCTCGACCACGCTCGTCTTCGCGTCGCTCCTGCACTGGAACGTCCTAGAGGACAACCTGTACCTGCCGCGGGCCGCGCAGGCACCCATGCTCGGCTTCGTCCGCTCGGGGGCCTACGGGTACCTGGTGGCCGCGTGGCTCGTGGGGCTCGCGATCCTCGTGGTGCTCAAGTACGGCCCGGCGCTGCTGGCCTGACGGCCCCCGCGCGCGGCGAGCCGCGACCACGTCCCTGCACGCCGCCGAGCACGAGGCTGCTCCCGGCCAGAGGACGGGAAGAACGGCAACCTCGTGCTCGGCGATCGGACGGTCAGGACGCGTCAGGGGGTCGTGGCCCCCAGCGAGTAGGCACCGGAGCCCGCGTACGCGTGCACGACGAACCGGTAGTAGCCCGCCGCGCCGCTGTAGGTCAACGACTCGTTCGCCCCCGGCGACGTGGACTGCGCGACCGAGACCCACGACGACCCGTTCCACTTCTGGAGGTACAGGTCGTAGTCGGTGCCGGCCGGGCCGGTCACGCAGCCGCGGTGGGAGCCCGCGGTCGCGGCCGTGTAGTAGGACCCGTTCGGCTGGACGGCCGTCGCCCCGGCCGAGAGCGTCCCGGAGTACGTCCGGGCATAGCCGGTGCAGCCCGTCGGCGGCTCGGGGTTGCCGCCCCCGCCGTCGCTCGTGACGAGCGTGAGCCCGTACGCGGACAGGATCTCGCCGACGGGCTGGAAGTAGGTCGTACCGCCGGAGGAGCAGTTGCCCGACCCGCCCGACGTCACGCCCTGCGCCTGGTTGCCCGCGACGAGCGAGCCGCCGGAGTCGCCCGGCTCGGCGCACACGTTCGTGCGGATGAGCCCGCTCACGGTGCCCTGTGGGTAGGTGACCGAGGCGTTGTACGCCTGCACCGTCCCGCAGTGCCAGCCCGTCGTGGAGCCCGACCGGCACACCGACGCGCCGACCGGCGCCTGCGTCGCCCCGGCCACGGCCACGCGGCCGCCCGCGTAGTTGTTCACCGCGCCCACCGGCGTGTTGCCCGCGTCGACCTGGACCCAGGCGTAGTCGTTGCCGGGGAAGCTCGACCCCCGGAACGTGCCGGCCGGTCCCGACGTGCGCGCGCCGGTCGAGCCGCAGTGCCCGGCCGTGACGAACCCGCCCTGGACCGCGAACCCGACGGAGCAGCGGCTGCCGCTGCCGATCGTGTAGGCGTTGCCGCCCACGACGTCGATCAGCGGGCGCGGTGTCTCCGCCGTCTCCTCGTACGCCACCGCGTCCGCGGGCACGCCCGCCGCGGCGACCTGCGCGGCGACGTCGGCCTCGCCGCCGTCGCGCACGGAGACGACGACGCGGTTGCGCGTCACGTCGACGTACCAGCCCGGCAGCGCCGCCGGGTCGTCGGCGAGCGCGCCGTCGAGGGCCGCCCGCCAGGTCTCGAGGTCGGCGAGCGTGTGGTCCACGGTCACCGCGGTGGCGCCCTCGGCCCGCACCGCGCGGGCGTCGGCGGCGTCGGTGACGCCGACGTAGAGGACGTTCGCGGCGTCGTCGACCCAGGCGCCGGCGTAGTCGGCGCCCAGACGACGCTCGAGCGCCGCCTCGGTGCCCGCGGCGTCGGACTGGAAGGCGAGCCGCGTCCGTGCGTCCCGCGCGCTGAGGCCCAGGTCGCGCTGGAGCGCGCGCTCCAGGCCGGGGGTCGTCTTGGGGACCGCGCGCACCGTCGCGCGCTGGTCCTCGGGGGCGGGCGTGCCCGCGACGGCGTGCGTCGCGGCCGCGCCCGTCAGGAGCGTCGCGGCGGCGGTGACCGCGGCGATCCTCCTGCGGAGTGGTCGTGTCATGTCGTCCATTCCCTTCGCCGGGCCCGGGTGGCCCGGTCGAGGGCCACGCTAGGAAGACGCCCAGGGCGCGCCCAGATCACGATCAGGTCATACGCGGGCGCTATGTGCGGGAGCGCCCCTACGCGATCTCCACCGGGTGCTCGGCGCGCCAGCGCCGGTAGCGCGGCGAGCGCTGCACCGCGTCGCGGTGGGCCCCCGCGGCGGCGCGCTCGATGACGTCCAGCGGCAGGCGCTCCGCCGCGTCGCGGCGCCATCCCACGTGGTGCGTCCAGCGCAGCGGGGCCCCGTCGAGGGCGACCGTCCGCACGCCCGGCGCATCGAGCAGGACGGGCTGGACGAGCGCGACCGCGTGGCCCCCGCGCACCTGGTCGATGCACGACGTCCGGTCCGACTCCCCCATCGCCCGCGGCGTGAACCCCGCCCGGACGCACGCGCTCACGAAGCACCGCTCGAAGCACCCGCTGCCCGGGGCCGTGAGCCACAGCGCGTCGGCGAGCTCGCCGAGCCCGACGGCGTCCCGCGCCGCGACGGGGTGGTACTCGTCGACGAGGACGAACACGGGGTCCGTCGACACCGCCCTCCACACGAGCCCTCCGTCGGTCGGCGGCGACGCGTCGTCGCACATGCCGACCAGCGCGACGTCGAGGGTCCCGCTCGCCAGCCGCTCCGCCGTCTCCTCGACCGCCCACGACGTCGCCGTGGTGACGAGGAGGTCGTCGACCCCGAGGGCCGCGGGCAGCGCCGCGTGCAGGCGGCTCGCGAACAGCCCGCCGATCGCGGAGCTCACCGTCCCCACGCGGACGGAGCCCGCCGTCGCCCGGTCGCTCACGTGCCGCCGCGCGTCGTCGACGAGCGCCGCCATCGCGGGCAGCACGACGCGCGCGTGGCGCAGCACCAGCTCGCCGAGCTCGGTCGGGCGCGCCCCCTGGCGGTCGCGCGTGAACACGCACCCTCCCAGCGCGCGGTCGATCCGGTTGAGCTGGGCGGTGAGGGCAGGCTGCGCGAGACCGAGCGACGCCGCCGCCTTGGTCACGCTGCCCGACTCGGCCACCACCACGATCATGCGCAGGTGACGCACCTCGAGGTCCATGCGACCTGAACGTATCGGTGCGGCCCAGCCCTGTCTCGCCGCGGTCCCGCCGGTCTCCGGGACCACGCGAGCGCATAGGCTGCCCCCGTGAGCGCCGACGACGACGCAGGCGTCCCCCCGACCCCGGGCTCCCGCGGTCGTGGCGGCCGTCGCCGCCAGGAGATCCTCGACGTGGCCGCGGCGGCGTTCGCGACGCGCGGCTACCACGGGGCCTCGCTCGCCGAGATCGCCGACGAGGTCGGGATCTCCGCGCCCGCGATCCTCCACCACTTCCGGACCAAGGAGGGGCTGCTCACCGCGCTCCTCCACGCGCGCGACGCCGAGGACGCGGACGGCGACGACGGTCCCGCCCGCGCGTCGTCCCGTCCGCACGGGCTCGCCTACCTCGACCACCTCGTCGCCACGGTCGCGCGCAACGTCGCGCGGCCGGGCATCACCCAGCTCTACGCGGTCCTGTCCGCCGAGTCCGTCACCGACGGCCACCCCGCCCAGCAGTGGTTCCGCGACCGCTACGTGGGCCTGCGCGCCCTGGTCGAGCGCGCACTGGAGGAGGCCCTGGAGCGCGGCGAGGTGCCCGTGGGCACCGACGTCGAGCAGACCGCGGCCGCGATCGTCGCCGTCATGGACGGGCTCCAGGTCCAGTGGCTCCTGGACCCCGACCGCGTCGACATGGTCGCCGTGACGCGGCGCACGATCGACGCGCTGGTCGCCGCGCTCGGGGCGGCCCCCGCCGGACGCCCCTGACCGCGGGGCGCCGACGGCGCCGCGGCCACGGCTCTCAGCCGACCGGGGTCAGGAAGCCGTCGCGCACGAGGCCCCGCACGGTCGGCAGCAGCTCGCCCGCGAGGTCGTCCGCCGGCACCTCGAAGAGCGCGGCGATCGCCCCGACGAGCTGCCCGACCGTGAGCTCGCCGTCGCTCGCCCCGACGAGCGCGGCGAGCCCCGTCGACGCCTGGACGGCCCGCCCGAACCCGTCGCCCTGACGCAGCAGGACGACCGTGGGGTCGGGAGCGCCCGGCGTGTGGAACCGCTCCTCGGTCACGTCGGGCGCGACGGCGAGGCGCGTGCCCGCGAGCGCGGCGTCGTCGCGGGCCGTGAGCCAGTCGTGCGCGGCGAGCGCCGCCGCGAGGTGCCCCCCGAGGGGCTGGCGGACCGGCCCGGTGCGCTCCTCGAGCCGACGCAGGCCGGGACGCGCACCGTCGAGCGGGCGTCGCAGCGTCACGATCCCGAACCCGACGGCCTCCACGTCGCGGGCCTCGAAGTCGTCGAGCCACGCGGCGTAGGCGGCCGCCCACGCCGCGGGCTCCCGCTCCGGGGTCGTGCCGCCGTCACGGATCCACGTCTCGGCGTACTCGGCCGGGTCCTGCACCTCGCGCTGGACCACCCAGCCGTCCAGCCCCGCCTCGTCGAGCCAGGCGCCGACGCGCTCGTCCCACGGGACGCCGCGGCGGTGCTCCCAGTTGCCGAGGAGCTGCGCCACGCCACCGGGCGCGAGCACCGCACCGACGCCCGTCACGAGGTCGCGCACGACGTCGTCGCCCGCCCGCCCACCGTCGCGGTACTCGTAGTCGGGCAGGGCGTCCGCACCGTCGCGCCCGCCACGCGGGGTGATGACGAACGGCGGGTTCGACACGACCAGGTCGAACCGCTCGCCCGCCACGGGCTCGAGCATCGACCCTGCGCGGAGCTCGATCGGCGTGCCGGGCCTCGCCACCCCGGCGTCGGGCACCGTGCTGGTCGCCACGTTGAACGCCGTGTTGAACGCTGTGAAGCCCAGGGCGCGGCGCGAGATGTCGGTGCCGACGACCGACCGCGCGTGCCGCGCGGCGTGCAGGGCCTGGATCCCGCAGCCCGTCCCGAGGTCGAGCACCCTCCCGACCGGGGTCCGGACCGTCACCTGCGCGAGCGTCAGGGACGCCCCGCCCGCGCCCAGCACGTGGTCCGGGGCGAGCCGGCGGCCCGTCGCGAGCTCGCCCAGGTCCGACGACAGCCACCACGTCACCGGACCCGCCGCGTCCGACGCCGCGTAGGGCCGCAGGTCCACGACGGCGCGCACGGCGTCGTCGTCGGCCGCGCCCGCGGCCTCGACCAGCCCGAGCCGCCGCGCGCCGTCGACCCCCGTGCGCCCGAGGGCCGCGTCGAGCGCGGCGCGCGGGACGTCGTCGCCCAGGAGGAACAGCGCGGCCAGGGCGGCCGCGGGGTCGGACTCACGGCCCCGCAGCGCGCGCCGCGCCGGCACGGCCTGCTCGCGGTGCAGCGCGGCCGAGGCCACCGGGCCGAGCACCCGCTCGACGCCGTCGACCGTGAATCCCGCCGCCGCGAGGTCCTCGCGCAGCGTCGCCGCGGCGACCGCGAGCTCCGCCGGCGCCAGGCCCGCACCGGGCGGGGCCGGGCTCACGACGACGTCCGGCGGGGCGGGCATGGAGGAGGCAGGGGCGGCGTCGGCGGGAGGCATGGGTCCATCCTGGCGGATCAGCACGGCGACGGCCGGTCCGGCCCCGGACGCACCGGACCCCGGCGCGCCGAGGCGGGCCGGGGTCCGGTGGGAGCAGGGGACGTCAGCAGTTCTGCGTGCCGTACACCGCGACGTTCTGCGCGGAGGTCTGGAACGTCTCGTCGGTCATGGCCGACGTGATGGCGGACATGTCGGCGCTGGCCGGGTCGTCGACCGCGGTCTTGAGCGTGTCGGTGAGCTGGCGGAAGACGCCGGTCACGTTGTCCCAGTCGGCGCTGATCTCGGCGGGAGCCTCGGCAGCCTCGAGCGACGCGGTGAACGTCTCGAACTCGGTCACGGCGCCGGCAGGGTCGCTGGTGTCGATCGAGCCGAGCGAGCTCTGGGCGTCGATGAGGGTCTCGTAGGCCGTGCAGAAATCGCCCGACGCCTCGGCGTCGCCGGACTCCTCCTCCGTGGGCTCCTCCGACTCGGTGGTGTCGCTGGCCTCGTCCTCGGCCGGGGTCGTCTCCTCCGACGCGGTGGTCTCGGAGTCGGTGCTCGCGTCGTCGCCCGAGCCGCTGCAGGCGGCCAGGCCGAGCACCAGCAGGGCGCTCGTCGCGAGGGCGGTCGTGGTCTTCGTGATCGTCAGTCGGTTGCGCATGGGACCCATGGTTTCCCATGTCGGTGCCTCGCGCGCCCCCAAACCGCCGAGGTGGGGAGCCCTCCCCATGTGTCGAGCGCCACCGGGTGAAAAGACCGCCGTGCCCCGGTCAGCGCGCGCAGCCCGCCCGGAAGTAGTCCGTGACGGCCTGCGACGACGTCGTGAGCGCGGCCGTGTCGATGCGTCGCCCGACGCGGTCGATCGCCCGGGACAGCTCGCCCGTGTCGCGCGCGCCGGTCGCCTCGACCTCGTCGGCGATCATCGTGAGATAGGTCGTCACGACGGCCCAGTCGCGGGCGATCTCGCCCGGTGGCGTGGCCCCGGTGAGCGCGTCCCGCGCCGTCGTGAAGCCCTCGACGAGCGCCTCGGGGTGCTCGACGGTGAGGTTGACCTGCGCCTTGGCCGCGGCCCCCCACGCGACCTCCGCGTCCCGGCAGACCGGGTCGACGACGGTCGGGGCGGCGGGATCCGCCGTCGCGCCCTCGTCCCCGTCCCCCGGCTCGGCCGCCCCGTCGTCGGGCACGGCCCCCGGGGTGCCGGCACCGCCGCCGTCCACCGGGGCGGCGTCGTCGCCCTCCGCCGCGGCGGGCGGGGACGGTGCGGCGGCGGGTGCCGCGTCGGGCAGCGACACGACGTCGAACGCGCCGCTCGCGACGACGGCGAGGCAGAGCCCGGCGACGACGGCGAGGACCGCGGCGTGTGCCACGACGCGCACCGGTGATTGCATGGCCCTATGATGACGCCTCGCGCGCGCGAGGCGAACCCCGCGAGCCGTCCCGGCCCACGGGGTCCTGTCCCGCCGCTCGGCGTCGGCCCGTCGTCAGCCCATCGTGTTGACGATGAGCCCGATGTGGGTGAAGAAGTTCATCGCGCCGAACAGCAGGAACGCCACCCCGGACAGGCCCCAGGCCCACCCGATGACGGTTCGGACGGCGCGGCGACCGGAGCGCACCGCGAACGGGAAGAGGATCGCCCCGACGCCGACGAGCGCGATCAGCCCGGACATGAAGATCGCCTCGACGAGCGGGTAGGCGGCGAACGCGCCCGAGATGGGCTCCTCCGGCGGCGCGGCGAAGAGCTGGTACGTCACGCCCGCGATCGCGATGGCGACGAGCCCGAGGCCCATGCCGAGCACGAACACCGAGACGGGGCGGGCCACGGCCTGGAGGTGCTCGGTCGCGTCCGCGCGCTCGAGCGCCGCGCGACCGCGCGTCCACAGGTAGAACGCCGCCGCGAGCAGCAGCACGCCGAACGCGAGGCTCGTCTCACCGAAGATGATGTTGTCGAACGGGAAGCCCCCCGCGGCGAGCGGCCACGTGAGCGTCATGTGCAGCCCCGTCGCCGTGAGGATCGAGCCGAGCACGCCGAACGCGAGCGACCACCCCTCGACGACGACCTTCCCCGGCGACCGCAGCAGCTCACGGCCGAGCATGACCAGCAGGATCAGCCCGGCGCCGACGGCGACGGACATCACGGTGTTGTAGGTGGGCATCTGCGCCCAGTCGATGACGAGCCCCTCGGCGGCGACCATCTCTGTCCACTCCTCGTTCGTTCCCACGAGCCGCACTCACGACTCGTGGGCAAGAACCATACGCACGTATAGGTTATTCCCCGGGGTGGCCGCACGTCCCCCGGCAGGAGCGACCGCCTCACTACGATGGCCCCGTGGACGACGGAGCGGGCACCATCGACCGGGCAGAGCGGCGCGACGGGGAGAACGCCGGAGCCGGGGCGACGCGCGAGACGCTCCACGACCCGGCGCACGGCGCGCGAGCCACGGTGCAGGGACGCAGCGCGCAGCGGCAGCGCGCGATGGTCGAGGCGGCGGCGCACCTGCTCATCGAACAAGGATTCGGGGCCGTGACCCACCGCCAGGTGGCGCGCGCTGCGGGCGTGCCGCAGGGCTCGGCGTCGTACTACTTCCCGACGAGCGCGTCGCTGGTCTCGACGGCGGTCGAGGCCGCGGAGGACGTGCGCGCGACGGCGGCGCAGGAGCGGGCGGACGCGCTGACGCGGGAGCCTCGCTCGAGCGCGGCGACGGCGCGCGAGCTGATCGAGACGCTGTACGCGCCGCACGTGGACGACACGGTGGTCGACGTGCGGCTGGACCCGATGCTCACGGCGATGCGCGACCCTGCGCTGCGGCCGATCATGCGCGCGTCGCGGCCGCGTCTGCTCGCGGCGGCACGGAGCGTGCTGGACGCGTCGGGGCACGCGCACGTGACGGACGTCGACCTGGTGGCGCACGTGGTCGACGCGGCGCTGCTCTCCGCCGCGGCGGCGGAGGACGGGCGCGTGCTGGACCATGCGACGGAGACGGTCGCGCGCTTCCTGGACCACTGGCACTGATCGCTCAAACTTACTTACCGGTTATTCAGTTTTACCGGTAGAGTGGCCGCGCCCGGGCTCCCGAGCGCGTCGGTGGCGACCCGCCCGACGCGCACCGCCCCGGGGAACCGTCGCCGTCGCCGTGGAAGGACCGTCCGTGAGTACCCTCCCCTACCTCGACCCCGCTCTGCCCGTGGCCGACCGCGTCGAGGACCTCCTCGCGCGGATGACGCTCCCCGAGAAGGTCGGGCAGATGCTCCAGCTCGACGCGCGCGACGGCGTCGGGCCGGCGGTCCTGGACAAGCACGCCGGGTCGCTGCTGCACACGTCCCCGCAGAACGTGGTCGAGGCTCACGCGCTCACGGGTCAGACCCGGCTCGGCATCCCCCTGCTCGTCGCCGAGGACTGCATCCACGGCCACTCCTTCTGGGTCGGCGCGACGATCTTCCCCACGCAGCTCGGCATGGCCGCCACGTGGGACCCCGAGCTCGTCGAGCAGGTCGCGCGCGCCACGGCGGTCGAGGTCGCCGCGACCGGCGTCCACTGGACGTTCTCCCCCGTGCTGTGCATCGCGCGCGACCTGCGCTGGGGGCGCGTCGACGAGACGTTCGGCGAGGACCCGTACCTCATCGGCGAGCTCGCGTCGGCGATGGTGCGCGGGTACCAGGGCGACGGCCTCGCGGACCCGACCGGGATCCTCGCGACCGCCAAGCACTTCGCCGGCTACTCCGAGACCCAGGGCGGCCGCGACGCGAGCGAGGCCGACATCTCGCCGCGCAAGCTCCGGTCCTGGTTCCTGCCCCCGTTCGAGCGCGTCGCGCGCGAGGGCTGCGCGACGTTCATGCTTGGCTACCAGTCCATGGACGGCGTGCCCGTCACCGTCAACGGCTGGCTGCTCGACGACGTCCTGCGGGGCGAGTGGGGCTACACGGGCACGCTCGTCACCGACTGGGACAACGTCGGCCGCATGGTCTGGGAGCAGCACATCCAGCCCGACTACGTGCACGCCTCCGCCGCCGCCGTGCGCGCGGGCAACGACATGATCATGACCACGCCCAAGTTCTTCGAGGGCGCGCTCGAGGCGGTCGCGCGCGGCCTCGTGGAGGAGGCCGCGATCGACGCGGCCGTGCGTCGCATCCTCACGCTCAAGTTCCGGCTCGGGCTGTTCGAGGACCCGCGGCGCCCCGACGTCGCGCGCCAGGAGGCCGTCATCGCGTCGGCGGAGCACACCGCCGTCAACCTCGAGGTCGCGCGGCGCTCGCTCGTCCTGCTCACGAACGACGGCACGCTCCCCTTCACGGGCGGGCGGACGGTCGCCGTCGTCGGGCCCAACGCGGACGACGACCACACGCAGCTCGGCGACTGGGCCGGCGCGTCGGGCCAGGCCGACTGGCTGCCCGACGGCCACCCGCGCGAGATGACCACGACCGTGCTCGACGGCTTCCGCGCCCTCGTCCCCGAGGACTGGACGGTCACGCACGCGCGCGGCGCCGACATCCTCACGCTCGAGCCGGACCCCGAGGGCGAGCTGTTCCCCGACGGCCAGCCGCGGCCGCAGGTCGTCGTGCCCGCCGAGCCCGACGACGCGCGGATCGCCGAGGCCGTGGCCGCGGCGCGCGAGGCGGACCTCGTCGTCGCCGTCGTCGGCGACCGGATCGAGCTCGTCGGCGAGGGCAAGTCGACGGCGACGCTCGAGCTCGTCGGCGGCCAGGTCGCCCTGCTCGACGCGCTCGTCGCGACCGGCACCCCCGTCGTGGTCGTCGTCGTCGCGTCCAAGCCGCTCGTGCTCCCGCCGTCCGCCCACGCGGCGGCCGCGATCGTCTGGGCGGCGAACCCGGGCATGCGCGGCGGCCAGGCCGTCGCGGAGCTCGTGCTCGGGCAGATCGAGCCGGAGGGCCGGCTCCCGATCTCGTTCGCCCGCCACGCCGGCCAGCAGCCCACGTACTACAACGTGGTCCGCGGGCAGCACGGCGACCGGTACGCCGACCTCACCCAGAGCCCCGCGTTCGCCTTCGGCGAGGGCCTGAGCTACACGACGGTCGACTACGCGGACCTGCGCGTCCTCGGCTCGGTGCACGGCCCCGACGACGTCGTGCGCGCCCAGGTCACGCTCACCAACACCGGCACGCGGCCCGTCCGCGAGACCGTGCAGGTCTACGTGAGCGACACGGTCACGTCCGTGACGTGGGCCGAGAAGGAGCTCAAGGCGTACCGCAAGGTCGCGCTCGCACCGGGAGAGCGGGTGACGGTCGACCTCGAGGTGCCCGTCGCGGACTGCACGCTCGTCGACGCCCAGGGCCGCCGGGTCGTCGAGCCCGGCGAGTTCGAGCTCCGCGTCGGCCCGTCGTCCCGCGAGGACGCGCTCCTGCGCGCGCCGTTCACCGTCAAGGGCTGAGAGCACGCCCGTCCGCTGGACCAGGACGAGGACGCCCGGGCCGCGCACGGCCCGGGCGTCCTCGTCCGTGCTGGTCCGCGACGGTCAGGCGCCGGTCGCGATGCGCTCCGGCTCCACCGTGGACTGCTCGCGGTCGACGCGCGCCGCGCGGAGCCGCGACATGATCACCGCGCCGAACGCGATCGCCGCCGCGACGACCGCGATACCGATGCGCAGCGCGTGGTTCGCGTCGTCCGGCACGCTCATGAGCACCACCGCGGGGGCGATGAGCACGGACACGAGGTTCATGACCTTGATGAGCGGGTTGATCGCCGGACCGGCCGTGTCCTTGAACGGGTCGCCGACCGTGTCGCCGATGACGGTCGCCGCGTGCGCCTCGGAGCCCTTGCCCCCGTACGCGCCGTCCTCGACGATCTTCTTCGCGTTGTCCCACGCGCCGCCGGAGTTGGCGAGGAACACCGCCATGAGCACCCCCGCACCGATCGCCCCGGCGAGGAAGCCGGCGAGCGGCCCGACGCCCAGGCCGAACCCGACCGCGATGGGCGCGAACGCGGCGAGCAGACCCGGCGTCGCGAGCTCGCGCAGCGAGTCGCGTGTGCAGATGTCCACGACCTTGCCGTACTCGGGGCGCTCCTTGAACGTCATGATCCCGGGGTGCTCGCGGAACTGACGTCGCACCTCGAAGACGATCGCCCCGGCGGCCCGTGTCACGGCGTCGATCGCGAGGCCGGAGAACAGGAAGACCGTCGCGGCACCGAGGATCAGGCCCACGAGCGTGATGGGCGAGATGATCTGGTAGTCGAGCATGGCGGTGACGAGGCCGCTGCCGACCGCCTCGACGTCTGCGAGCGCGTGGCTCACGGCGTCGGCGTACGACCCGAAGAGGGCCGTCGCCGCGAGGACGGCCGTCGTGATCGCGATGCCCTTGGTGATGGCCTTCGTCGTGTTGCCCACCGCGTCGAGGTCCGTGAGGATCTGCGCCGCCTCCGCGTCGCCGTCGCCGGACTCGCCGACCGACATCTCGTAGATGCCCTGGGCGTTGTCCGAGACCGGGCCGAACGTGTCCATCGCGACGATGACGCCGACCGTGGTGAGCAGCCCGCACCCGGCGAGCGCGACGAGGAACAGCGCGAGCCACACCGAGCCGCCCGCGAGGAGGAACAGGCCGCAGATCGCGGCGGCGATCACGCCCGCCGTGTACACCGCGGACTCGAACCCGACGCCGATGCCCGACAGGACGACGGTCGCCGCGCCCGTGCGCGAGGTGGCCGCCACGTGCAGCGTCGGCTTCGACGTCGTGCCGGTGAAGTAGCCCGTGATCCACAGGATGATGCCCGCGAGGACGATGCCGATGACGACCGCGAGGCTCGCGACGACGCGCGGGTCGGCCGCGAGGCCCGACAGGTCGCCGAGGTCCGCGGTGCCGTCGAGCGCCGAGAACGACGACGGCAGGTAGACGAACGCCGCGACGGCGGCGAGCACCGCGCCGATGAGCGCGGAGAGGTAGAAGCCGCGGTAGATGGCCTTGAGCCCGTTCTCCTGGCCGCGCACGCGCGTGATGAAGACCCCGAGCACGGCGACGAGCGCGCCGATCGCGGTGACCACGAGCGGGAAGACGAGGCCCTCCTCGCCCATGGCCGCCTTGCCGAGGATGAGCGCCGCGACGAGCGTCACGGCGTACGACTCGAAGAGGTCGGCGGCCATACCGGCGCAGTCGCCCACGTTGTCGCCCACGTTGTCCGCGATCGTCGCGGCGTTGCGCGGGTCGTCCTCGGGGATGCCCTGCTCGACCTTGCCGACCAGGTCCGCGCCGACGTCGGCCGCCTTGGTGAAGATGCCGCCGCCGACGCGCATGAACATGGCGAGCAGCGCGGCACCGAAGCCGAAGCCCTCGAGCACGGCCGGGGCGTCGCCCTTGTAGATCAGCACGACCCCCGCGGCGCCGAGCAGACCGAGGCCGACGACCGACATGCCGACGACGCCGCCCGTCCGGAACGCGATGCGCGCGCCCTCGGTGCGTCCGCCGGGCCGGGTCGCGGCCGACGCGACGCGCACGTTGGCCCGCACCGCGAGCCACATGCCGAGGTAGCCGATCGCCGCCGAGAACCCCGCGCCGACGAGGAACGCCACCGAGCGCCCGACGCGGATGCCGCCGTCACCGGGCAGCAGGAACAGCAGGCCGAACACGATCACCGCGAACAGGGCGAGCGTGCGGAACTGGCGGCTCAGGTAGGCCCCGGCGCCCTCCTGCACGGCCTGGGCGATGTCCTGCATCTTCGCCGTGCCGTCGTCGGCGGCGAGGACCTGTCTGCGCAGGACGAACGCGAAGACCAGCGCGACGAGCGCGATCACCGCGATGACGGTGACGATGGTGAGACTTTCCGAACCGAGCGTGAGCATCCGTCCTCCTTGACGAACCGCGCGACCGTCGCGCCGGTCCCCTGCCGGAGCGATGGGGGTGAGTCTACGCACGTGTGGCGTGCGTCACGACCACTCGTGCACGGCCTCACAAGCGAGCCCCTGCTCGTGCTGCGCCACGTCGTGAGGGAATGTGCGCGCGACCCCCAACCGAATGCTCGACACGGTCGTTGAGAAGGGCGACGGTGTTCACGACAAGCAGGAGGCATGCGCGATGGCGCGTTGGGAAACGGTGCTGGACGAGATCGTCCGCACGCGGCGACGGGCGCTCGTGGGGTACGCCTACCTCCTCACGGGGGACGCCGCCGAGGCGGAGGACCTCGTCCAGGAAGCCCTCTTCCGGACGTTTCGCCGCGGCCGCGCCGCGACGGACTTCCAGCTCGCCGAGAGCTACGTGCGCCGTTCGATCCTCACGGCCTTCGTGGACGGCACACGCCGCCGCAAGCGATGGGACGGGGTGCTGCACCTGCTCGGTCCTCGACCCGAGACGCACACGACGCACCTCCCCGAGGTACGCCTCGACATCGTGGAGGCGCTCGGCGCGCTCTCGCCCCGAGAGCGCGCCTGCGTGGTCCTCCGGTACTTCAGCGACCTACCCGTCCGGAGCGTCGCCACGCAGCTCGGGATCAGCGAAGGGACGGCCAAGAGGTATCTCAGCGACGCGAACGCCAAGCTCGCCGCCCGCCTGGGCCCGGTCCGAGCGACCGACGACGACCTGACCGTGCAGAACCAGCGAGGTGCGCGATGAACCGGCCCATCCCCGACGAGCCCTTCGACCTCGAGGGAGCTCTGCACTCCGCCGCCGACGCGGTACACCCGACGACCGCCGACGCGATCGCCCGCGAGCGCCTGCACGGGGCCGTGCGGCGCGCCCGTCGTCGCCGCGCGGCGCTGGTCGGTACCGCCGCCGCTCTCGCGCTCGTCCTCGGTGGCGTGGGCGTCACGGCAGCCTGGGACCGCAGTCCCGAGCCCCTCATGCCGGCGCCCGCACCGAGCCCCGACCCCACGCCGACGGACCCTGGCCCCACGCACCCGGCCGACTTCCCCGCGCCAGTGACCGAGGACGACCTCCGCTGCGGCAGCCCGGCCCCGGCCGCCACCGGCGCCGACCTGCTCGCGACCGCGACCGTCGAGACCTCCGCCCTGTCGGTGCCCTCGCCCGGGCTCGCCGACGTCGTCGCGCAGCTCCGGGTCGAGGACGGCGCCGACGTGGTCGCGCTCGACCCCACGGTGCGCGCCGGCTACGTGCTGGTCCAGGACGGCACGATCGTCTCGACCACCGCCAGGTGGCCCGACCCGGCGCACGACGAGGCACCGACCGAGCTCGCCGCCGGGTCCGTCGTCCCCCTCGCTCTCTCCGTCGACTCGTTCGCCGTCTGCGACCTCTACGGCGCGGGCGAGTCGCCCTCGCTGGAGCCGGGCGAGTACGAGCTCGCCGTCATCGTGCCGTGGACCGTCCTGCCCCACGCGGCGGAGACCCACGACGACGGGGAGTCACCGTCGGGCGCGGGCCGCGCGACACCGCTCTTCGACGGCTGGCTGGTCTCCACCACCGTGCCGGTCGTCGTCGACCCGCCGGACCCGCCCGGGCAGGCGGAGGGGGCCGAGGCGCCGGACCCCCTCCTGCACGCAGCCACGGGCCCGTCCACGACGTTCCCGTCCGGGCCCACGTCCGCAGACCTCGAGTGCGGCATGCCCGCGCCCACGCCGTCGACGTCGGTCCTCGCGTACCTGGCTCGACCGGGGGCGATCCAGGTGGGGTCGGGCACGACCACGACGCGTGCCTCGATGCTCTACGGCGACTCGCTCGCCCAGGTCCGGGCCGCCTACCCGACCACGGCGAACGCCTACGTCGTGGTGCGCGACGGCTTGATCGTCAGCTCCACGAGGTCGAGCTCCCGGACGTCGGCGGACCTGCGGACCACGGTGCTCGCCGCCGAGGAGCCGGTGCCGTTCGAGTACTCCGCCGAGATCCGCTGTGACGACGGCGCCGCCACGGGAGAGACCCTGCCTCCCGGTACGTACACCTACTACGGGCTCCTGCCCTGGACGATCACGTCGTACAGCCTGTTGCAGAAGGATGGCTCCTGGGGTGCCACCCAGACCGGCGACGATGCTCCTCTCTTCGAGGGCTGGCTGGTCTCCGAGCCGGCGTCGTTCGTCGTCCGCTGAGCGACCGCGGGCCCGGTCGCCTTCGTCACCGGACCGCGGTGCGCGCATCGTGGAGGCGCTCCCGGCGGACCCGCCATCACGCCACGGCGCTCGCGGTCCCCCCACCGGCTGAGCCCAGCGCGAGGTGCGCGACGACGTCGGGCCGGGTGAGCGGGAAGAGGTGGCCCTCGCCCGCGAGGCCGACGCGCGGGACGGCGAGCCGGTCGGAGAGCTCGCGCTGCTGGCGCAGGAAGCGCGCGCTCGCCCGGAGCCCGGTGACGAGCAGGGGGTCGACGGACGTGGGGAGCGCGCGGCCGCCGTCGAGCAGAGCACGGACGCGCGGTGCCTGCTCCCAGCTCGCGAACCACTGGTGGGCGAGCGTCGTCCACGCGTCGCGCGACCCGTAGCGGGCGCGGGAGACGTGGTGCGGGAGGCGGTCCGGCCGACGCGCGACCACCCGGACGCCCACGCGGCGCAGCTCCGGTCCCGTCACGGCGAGGCCGGCCGCGAGCACGCTCGCCGCCGCGGTGCCCGCCCGGGCCAGGGCCCGCCCCGTGTGCAACGCCGGGAGGTGCGCCTCCCACGGGCTCGTCGGGTCGAGGAGCACGAGACGGCGGACCTCGTCCGGGTGGAGCAGCGCCCACTCGAGCGCGGTGAGCCCGCCGACGGAGTGCCCGACGAGGTCGACGGGCTCCGACCCGTCGACGCCGAGCCCGGCGCGCACCGCGTCGACCGGTCCCGTCACGGGCACGCGCCACGCGTCGAGGACGCGGACGTCGTCGGTGCCGCCCGCGGCGCCGAGGGCGCGCGCGAGAGGGACGAAGTCCTCGGGGGTCAGGGCGAGGCCCGGCAGGACGACCCAGGTCATGTGGACTCCGTTCTTCTCGCGCCACGCTCCGGCACCCGGCCTCGACCACCCTACGGAGCGCTCCTGGGCGTGCGTAGGGTGGAGCCTGTGTCGACGCCCAGCACCCCCGTGACCGACCCCACCCCCCACGAGCGCGCGCACGCGCACGCGCAGGACCTCGCGACGTTCGTCGAGGCGTCCCCGTCGTCCTACCACGCGGCCCACGAGGTCGCGCGCCGCCTGGAGGCTGCGGGCTTCGAGCGGCTCGACGAGACGGCGGCGTGGCCGTCGGCGGGCGGCGGCGGGGGCGACGGGCCCGCGGGCGGGCGGTACGTCGTCGTGCGCGACGGCGCGGTGATCGCCTGGGCGGTCCCGGCCGGCGCGACCGCGACGACGCCGTTCGCGATCCTCGGTGCCCACACCGACTCCCCCGGCTTCAAGCTCAAGCCGCGCCCGAGCGTGGGCCGCGAGGGCTGGTGGCAGGCAGGCGTGGAGGTCTACGGCGGGCCGCTGCTCAACTCGTGGCTCGACCGCGAGCTCGAGCTCGCCGGACGCCTGGTCACGGTCGACGGCGAGGAGCACCTGGTGCGCACCGGGCCGCTCCTGCGCATCCCGCAGCTCGCGATCCACCTCGACCGCGCGGCGAACGACGGGCTCGCGCTCGACAAGCAGCAGCACACGCAGCCCGTGTGGGGGCTCGCGTCGGCGTCGGGGCCGGCCGGGTCCGACGCCGCGGGCGCGCCGCACGGGACGAGCGGCGGGGACGTGCTCGCGGAGCTCGCTCACCACGCGGGCGTGCGTGCGAGCGAGGTCGCCGGGTACGACGTCGTCGTCGCGGACACGCAGTCGCCGCGCGTCTTCGGTGCGCACGGCGCGTTCCTCGCGTCCGGGCGGCTCGACAACCTGCTGTCGGTGCACGCCGGGCTCGTCGCGCTGCTCGAGGTCGCGGGCACGCCCCACCGGCCCGTCGAGGGCGACGCGATCCCCGTGCTCGCCGCGTTCGACCACGAGGAGATCGGGTCGGAGTCGCGCTCCGGGGCGTCGGGCCCGTTCCTCGCCGACGTGCTCGACCGGGTCGCGGCCGGCCTCGGCGCGACCGACGAGGAGCGGCATCGTCAGCTCGCGGCGTCGCTCTGCGTGTCGAGCGACGTCGGGCACTCGGTGCACCCCAACTACCCGGAGCGCCACGACCCCGCGAACCGGCCCCTCGCGGGCGGCGGGCCGATCCTCAAGATCAACGCCAACCAGCGGTACACGACCGACGCGCACGGCGCGGCGGCCTGGGCGCGGGCCTGCGCACGGGCCGGGGTGCCGAGCCAGGAGTTCGTGTCGAAGAACACCGTGCCGTGCGGCTCGACGATCGGCCCGCTCACCGCGACCCGCCTCGGCATCCGCACGGTCGACGTCGGCGTCCCCATCCTCTCGATGCACTCCGCGCGCGAGCTGACCGCCGTCGTCGACCCGTGGTACCTCTCCCGCGCGGTGGTCGAGGTCTTCCGCGGCTGACCCGCCCCGCGGGCCCCGCCGAGCATGCGGTGGGCTCCCGTCGCACGACCCTGACGGGACACCACCGCATGTCAGCGGGGTGCGGCGGCGTGCTCGGCGCGGGTGCGGATGCCGCGCAGCATCTTCTGCGTCATGAGGAAGCTCACGGGCTGCACCGCCTCGACGACGGCCCGGCCCGCGGCGCCCAGTGGCAGGTACCGCTCACGGACCAGCAGACGCGACCGGGGCGTGCCGTCCTCGCCCGGCGGGAGCGGGCGGACGACGAACGCCCAGGAGAACCGGAACGGCATCGTGTCCGGCTGCGCCGAGCCGGGGGCGCCGAGCAGCACGAGGTGCGAGCCCGGCTCCAGGAGCGCGACGCGCAGGACGGCCTCGTCGGCGAGGTGGACGTCGTCGCCCAAGGCCAAGCCCTGCCAGCGCTCCTCGATCGCGTCCGCGCTGCGGATGTCCAGGCCGACCAGGTTCTCCAGCGCGTCGTAGGAGTAGAACCCGCCACGTCCCTGACCGAGCTGCACCAGCCACGGCCAGACCTCCGACGGCGGCGCGTCGACCGTGACCGCGCGCGTCGCGACGACGGCGCGCGCGTCGGGCACGAGGTCGTCGCCCGGGAGCACGCACTCGTGCTCGCCCTCCCACGTGCCCCACGTCTGGGTCATGCGCCGGGTGAGCAGGAGCGCCCCGACGGCGAGCGCCGTCGTCGCCACGAACCGGACCCCACGCACCGCTCCCATGACCCGATCCTCGGCCGCGCGCCGTGCCTGGCGCGAGGGCCGGAGGTCCCGAGCGCGACCGCCGTCGGCCGAAGGGTGGGCCGGAGGTGGGAGACTCGGAGCGTGCCGCACGCCCCCGCCTCCACCTCCCTGCGACCGACGAGCGCGGCCCTGCTCGACGTGCTGCGCGCGGGCGGGCGGCGCGACGAGCGGCTGCTGCACGTGCGCGAGCTGCCCGCGCGAGCGGGCACGCAGGCGGAGTGGCCGGACTGGGCCGACGCGTCGCTCGTCGCGGGGTACCGCGCGCTCGGCGTGGACCGCCCGTGGGAGCACCAGGTCGTCGCGGCCGACGCCGCGTGGTCGGGCCGGCACGTCGCGCTCGCCACCTCGACGGGATCCGGCAAGTCGCTCGCGTTCTGGCTCCCCGCCCTCTCCTCGGTACGGGCCGACGCCGCCGCACGTCTCCTCGACCCCGGCCGCATCGAGTCGGTCGCCCGACGTGGCGCCGTGCTCTACCTGTCGCCCACCAAGGCGCTCGCCGCCGACCAGCTCTCGGGGCTCCAACGGCTGCTCGACGCGGCCGGGACGCGCGACGTGCGGGTCGCGACGTGCGACGGCGACACCGGGCAGGACGAGCGGCGCTGGGTCCGCGAGCACGCCGACGTCGTGCTGACCAACCCGGACTTCCTGCACTTCGCGCTCCTGCCGTACCACCGCGGCTGGTCGCGGCTGCTGCGCGACCTGCGGTACGTCGTCGTCGACGAGGGCCACGCCTACCGCGGGGTGTTCGGTGCGCACGTGTCCCTGGTCCTGAGACGCCTGCGTCGCCTGGCCGCGCACTACGCGCGCGAGGGCGACCGCCCGCCGACGTTCGTCGTCGCGTCGGCCACGACGGCCGACCCCGCGACGAGCGCCGCGCGCCTCGTGGGGGTCGAGCCCGACGACGTCGTGACGGTCGCGCAGGACACCTCGCCCGCGGGGCGCAAGACGTTCGCGCTGTGGGAACCGCCCGTCGTCGTGGGCTTCGACCCGGCCACCGCCGCCGGTCCCGCCGAGGGGCACGACGACGACCCGACCGTCCCGACGACGGTCGACGCCGCGGCCGAGCACCCCCGCCGCAGCGCGACGGCCGAGGCCGCGGACCTGCTCGCGGACCTCGTCATCGCGGGCGCGCGCACGCTCGCGTTCACGCGCTCGCGCCGCGGGGCGGAGTCGGTCGCGGTCCAGACGCAGGACAGCGTGCGCGTCGTCGACCCGCGGCTCGTGCGGCGCGTCGCCGCCTACCGGGGCGGATACCTGCCCGAGGAGCGGCGCGAGCTCGAGGACGCCGTGCGCACCGGCGACGTCCTGGGCCTCGCGACGACCAACGCGCTCGAGCTGGGCGTCGACATCTCGGGTCTTGACGCGGTCCTCATCGCGGGCTGGCCGGGAACGCGCATGTCGGTGTGGCAGCAGGCGGGCCGCGCCGGGCGCGCGGGCGCGGACGGCCTCGTGGCGTTCGTCGCGCGGGAGGACCCGCTCGACACGTTCCTCGTGCACCACCCCGAGGCCGTGTTCGACGCCCCGCTCGAGGCGACCGTGTTCGACCCCGCGAACCCGTACGTGCTCGCGCCCCACCTGTGCGCGGCCGCGGCCGAGAACCCGCTGCGCTCCGACGACCTCGCGGCGTTCGGCGACCCCGACGCCGTGCGCGGTCTGCTCGACGTGCTCGTCGCCCGCGGCGCGCTGCGCCGTCGCGCGTCCGGCTGGTACTGGACGCACGCACAGCCCGCGTCGGGCATGACCGACCTGCGCGGCTCGGGCGGCGCGCCCGTGCGGGTCGCCGAGGCGCGCACCGGCCGGCTGCTCGGCACGGTCGACGCCGCGTCCGCGGACGGGTCCGTCCACGACGGCGCGGTGTACGTCCACCAGGGGCGCACCTACGTCGTCGAGCACCTCGACCTCGCCGACCACGTCGCGCTCGTGCGCCGCCAGGACGTCGACCACGGGACGTGGTCCCGCTCTACGACGTCCATCACGATCGTCGACGACCCCGCCGACGGCGACGTCGCGGCGGGGCGCGAGGTCGTCGAACGGTCCTGGGGACCCGTCGGCTGGGGTTACGGCCCGGTCGACGTGTGCTCGCAGGTCGTGAGCTTCCAGCGTCGCCGCCTCCTCGACATGCAGGTCCTCGGCACGGAGACGCTCGACCTCCCCGAGCGCACGCTCCCCACGATGGCCGTGTGGTGGACCGTCCCGCAGTCGGTGATCGAGGAGGCGGATGTCGACGCCGACGAGCTGCCCGGCGCGCTGCACGCCGCCGAGCACGCGTCGATCGGTCTGCTCCCGCTCCTCGCGACGTGCGACCGCTGGGACCTCGGCGGCGTCTCCACCGCCCTGCACGCCGACACCGGCGAGGCGACCGTGTTCGTGCACGACGCCTACCCCGGCGGTGCCGGCTTCGCCGAGCGCGGGTACGAGCTCGGCGCGACGTGGCTCCGCGCGACGCGCGACGCCATCGCGCGCTGCCCCTGCCACGACGGCTGCCCGGCGTGCGTCCAGTCCCCCAAGTGCGGGTCGTACAACGCCCCGCTCGAGAAGGCCGCCGCCGTCCGCCTGCTCGACGCCGTCCTCGCCCACGCCCCCACGCCGTAGAACCGCGGGCCGCCGAGGGAGAACCGGGTCGTACCTCGCGGTGCGCTGGGTCGTCGGGTGGCTGGTGGTGCCGCGTCTCCCGTCCGCCGCTCGTTCCTCGCGGCCGCCGTGTCCTCGGTCGGGATCTCGTCCAGGCACGACCACGGACGCGGCACCAGCACCACCCCGCCCGGCTCCGTCTCACCGTGGCCCGTGGCCCGTGGCCCGTGGTCACCGTGACCAGGGTGCTCGTTCAGCGCGCGGTCGCCGGGCCGGCGCGGGCGGCGGCGCTCGCCCGGCCCAGCGCGACACCGAGGACGGTGACACCGGTGGTCGAGGTGACGTCCACCCGCACGACCCCGCCGTCCTGCTCGGCGCACGCGGTGACCGAGACCGCGTTGCGCGCCGCGACCTCGCGGGCACGACCGCACGGGTCCCAGCCGTCCCGAGCGGCCGTGGCCGCCGCGAGCGCCGCGAGGTCGGCGCCGGTCTGCGCCGCCCCGCGTGCTGACTGGGCGTGTGCGAGCGCGCCCAGCCCGAGGGCGAGCACGAGCACGGCGGCAACGATGCCGAGCACGAGCACCGTGCCCGCACCTCGCTCCGCGTCGGGCGCCGTGTCGTGCCGCCCGACCCCGGCCTGGGCCGCGCGGCGACCGGTGCGGCGCCCCGCCCGTGCACGCGCGGCCGAGCCTCGCCGGACCACGGCCGGGTACCGCGTCATGGCTCGACCCACGCGACGGCCTCGCCGCGCGCACGCAGTGGCGACCCGGAGAGCCACCCGCCGACGACGGGCGTCGTGACGCGGACCTCGACCCACGGGTCGCCGCGCACGACGCCGACGGTCGCGTCGTCCCCGGCCACCCGGAGCGCCGTCGCGCGGACGGTCGCGTCGTCCTCACCGATCGCGGCGGCACGGGCGGCGGCCCTCGCCGCGTCGGCGGAGCGCATCTGGGCGCCCGCCGCCGCGGCGAGGGTGAGGACGACGACGAGGACGAGGACGACCGCCGGGAGCGCGACGGCGAGCTCGGCCGTGACCGCACCCCGCTCCCGGTCGTCCCGAGACCGGATCCCGCGGGAGCGGACCTCGCGCGGGCGGACCTCCCGCGAGCAGAGCGTCCATGGCCGGGACCCGCGCCACGTACCGGTGCCCGTGCCTGCGTCCCGTCGCACGGCTCAGCCCAGCGACAGCGCGCTGCGCACGATGCCGAGCAGCAGCTCGCGCACCTCGCCGCTCTTGAGCACGACGATGAGCAGCCCGGCGAAGCCCGCCGCCGCGACGGTCGCGATGGCGTACTCCGCGGTCGCGAGACCGGCCTCACCGTCCTGTCCCTGGCTCGTCCCCGTCAGGCGCGCGAGCGCGCGCCGAACCCGTCCTGGCATGTCAGGTCTCCCCTCTCGTGGCCCGCGTCCGCGGGCGGTCCAGGACACCGTGGCGGGTCGACGACCGGGCACGCACCCTGCCCCGCGCCGCCGGTGGACGGGACCCTCGCGCGACTGACCTGTGGACGGCGTCGGTCCCCGCCCCTCGGGGCATCGTCGCGGAAAGGACCGCGCCCGCGTGCACGTGCCGAGGCCCGCGCTCGCCGGTGTTGCCGCTCGAGGCGACCACGACCCTGCCCGCGCGCGGACCGTCAGTCCCAGGTCAGCGGGTCCAGGAGGAGGTGGAACCGGAGCCGGTCCGCGTCGACCGGAGAGCCGTAGAGCCGCTGGAGCTGGTCCTGGAGGTGCTGGGCCTCGTCCGGCCACGTGTCCTGCGCGCTCGCGAGCAGCAGCGACAGGTCGGCGTGCCGGTCGGCCGCGCCGAGGCGACCGAGGTCCACGAACCCGGAGACCTCCAGCGTCTCGGGGTCGAGCAGGATGTTGGGCAGGCAGAGGTCGCCGTGGCAGACCACCTGGTCGGCAGCCTCCTGCTCCTCGCGTACGGGCATCTCGGCGGCGAGCTCGGCGAGCAGGTCGCGACCCGTCCGAGCCTCCTGCTCGGGGCGCAGGAACTCCCGGCGCACGGCGCCACGCGCCACCACGTCCTGCGCCAGCGCGTACATCGTGCGCAGCCCCCGGTCGAACGGGCAGTCGCCGGCGGGGACGTCGTGGAACGCCGCGACCGCCGCGACGATGTTCGTCCACGCCTGCCGGACCTGGTCCGGACGGACCTGGTCGGCCGGCGTCCCGGGCACCGCGCTGGTCGTCAGGACCGCCCCGTCCGGGGTTTTCGCCCATCCCAGCAACCGGGGCCCGGGGATCCCCTGGTCGGCGGCCCACCGCACGCGATCGCGCTCGCCGGCCAGCGCGGCCGTCTGGTCGTCGCTCACGACCTTGGCGTACCGAGCACGGTCCGTGCTCACGAAGACCCGCGCCGACGACTCGCCGCTACCGCCCTCCTCCCAGAGCCCCTGGGCGAGGGCTCGCCGCACGGTCGGGCCGACGGCGGTCGCGTCCATGGACCCACCGTAGCGAGCGGCCCGTCGGTAGGCAGGAACGGCACTCGCGCTCGACCCAGCACGAGCAAGAACCGGGCACGGGCGCGGGGCCCGGTGCCGACAGCCCGACAGCCCGAGAGCTCGGCAGGGTCGACTACCCGCCCAGCAGGCCCGAACCCAGAGAGACGAGGACGGGCACCAGCCCGACGAGCACGAACGCCGGGAGGAAGCACGCGCCGAGCGGGAGGACGAGGTGGACGGCGAGGCGCGCCGCGGCGGCCTTGGCCGCGGCGGTCCGGTCCTGGCGCGACGCCTGCGCCGCGGCGTGCAGCGCGGGCGCGGGGGCCGCACCGTGCAGCCAGGCCGGACGCAGCGCGCGCTGCACGACCGCGAGCCGCGGTGGCGCCGTCGCCCAGGCGGCGTCCCACGACGCGCCGAGGAGGAGCGCGGCACCGGCGGCTCGCAGGCCGGCACCCTCCCGACCGCCGACGCACGACCCGACCACGTCCAGAGCACGCGGGACGGCCGCGCCGGAACGGACCGCCGCCGCGAGAAGCTCGAGGAGCACGCCCGTCTCGAGGGACCCGGTGTCGTCCGGCCGTCCCCGACCCCCGGCTCGTGCCTCCCGCTCCCCCTCGCCCCAGTCC
>NZ_LUAZ01000035.1:0-44478 GCF_001647255.1 Cellulosimicrobium sp. I38E | reverse complement strand
CGAACACGGGGTTGCTGTCGTTGTGGGGCCCAGAAGGACAGCAACCCCGTTCTCGGTGCCACGCAAGGTCGTGGTCGGGCGCCGCCCCGCGCCGCGGGCTCGGGTTGTCGCGCGGGGGTGCGCGGACCGAGGCCGTCCACAGGCCCCTGCTCCGTGATCGTCGTCCACAGCCTGCGCACCCCGTCGTGCGCGGCGGGGCCGGTCTCCGGTCAGATCCGGAGGTGTGCGCACACTGACCGCCGTCCCGACCGAGCTCCTCGTCCTCGCCGAGCGTCAGGCCGGACTCGTCTCCGCCTCCCAGTGCGACGCGCACGGAGTGAACGCGAACCGTCGCTCGCGACTCGTCGACCAGGGCCGCTGGCGCCGACCCACGCGAGGGGTGTTCGAGGCGTTGCCGGGGCTGTTCGCGCCATCGGACCCCCGGGTGCACGACCACCGTCGGCGCCGCGCCGCCTGGCTCGCGCTCCTCGCGTACGGACCCGAGGCGATCGCCGTCGGACCGTGCGCGCTCGTCCTGCTCGGTGTCCAGGGGATCAGCACGGGCGTCGTGCCGCAGGCGACGCTCCCGGGGGCACGGGGAGCGCTGCCGCGTGACGGGATCCAGCTGCGCCAGTTCGACGACGGGATGACCGTCGTCCAGGTGGACGGCCGATACGTCGCGAGCCCCGACTGGGCGCTGGCCCAGGCAGTCCCCGAGATGGGCCGGCGGCGCGCTGTCGCGGCGATGGACAGCGTCGGCCACCTCGGGCTCCTCGGCGCCGACGGCCTGGCTCACGCCCACGACCTCGCCCGCGGGCGGCGGGGTGTCGCGCGGACGCACGCCTGGTGGGCCGAGACGGACGCACGGTCCGAGTCACCGCTCGAGACGTTCGCTCGCCTGGAGTGCGCGGACGTCGGGCTGGCACCCGACGACCTCCAGGTCGAGGTGGTCGACGACGGCACGTTCGTCGGGCGCGGGGATCTCGGGTGGCGGCTGCCCCGAGGGCGGTGGCTGATCGGCGAGATGGACGGCACGGACGTCCACGGCTCGCCCGACGCGCTTCTGCGCGACCGCTCGCGTCAGAACGCGCTCGTGACCCACGGCGGGGTGGAGGTCCTCCGCTTCACCGGTCGGGACCTGATGCAGCCGGGAACGAGTCGGCCGGGTCGCATGACGACGTCGCTGCGTCGCCACCTCGCTCGAGCACGAGGCTCCGCGCTGTCGAACACGGGGTTGCTGTCGTGATCGGTCCGATAACGACAGCAACCCCGTGTTCGGCGGGGAGGGGGTCAGTCGTGCCGCTTCGACATCTCGGCGAGCATGGCGTTGTACTCCTGGAGCTCGGCGTCGCCGTCGCGGTCGGCCTGGCGGTCGCTGCGCTTGGCCTCGCGCTCGTCGGAGCGCGTCCACATGACCGCGACGACGATCGCGAGGATCAGCGTCGGGAGCTCGCCGATGCCCCACGCCACGCCGCCGCCGCGCTGCTGGTCGGCGATGGCGCTCGGGCCCCACTCGCGGCCGAGCAGGCCGAACCACTCCGGCACGAGCAGCACCTCGCCCGACGTCAGCGCGACGCCGAAGAACGCGTGGAACGCCATGGTCGCGAAGAGCAGGAGCAGGCGCTGCGGGTAAGGCGGGCGGTGCGGGCCGGGGTCGATCCCGACGAGCGCGTTGGCGAACAGGTACCCCGCGAGCGTGAAGTGCGCGAGCATCGCGAGGTGCCCGGCGTACGTCGTCAGGGCGTACTCGAACGCGGGCGTGTAGTAGAAGACGATCATCGAGCCGGCGAAGTTCACCGCGGCGACGATCGGGTTGGCGAAGAACTGGCCCACGCGCGACGTCACGATCGCGAGCACCCACTCGCGCGGCCCGCGCGACCCGTCCTTGCGCGGCGGGACCGCACGCAGGAGCAGCGTCACGGGCGCCGCGAGCACGAGGAAGATCGGCACGACCATCGCCAGGATCATGTGCTGCACCATGTGCGCGCTGAACAGCACGTGCCCGTACATGGCCGGCCCGCCCGAGGTCACCCAGAAGAGGATGAGGATGCCGATGCACCACGAGACCGTGCGTCCCACCGACCAGGAGTCGCCGCGCTTCGCGAGGCGACGCACCCAGCGCAGGTAGACGACGAGCGCCGCGACGCACGCGAACGCGGGCAGCAGGTCCCAGCGCCACTCGGTGAACCAGCGCGCGAGCGTCGGCTCCGGCGGCAGCGCGTGCCCGGTCACCTGGTACGCGGCGGAGGTGTCGAGCGGCTCCTCCTGCGGCACCGGCGGCGCGGTCGACCCGAGCGCGACGGCGACGCCGGACACCGCGCCCATGATGGCGAGCTCGACCGCGACGAGGCGCCAGAACAGCCAGCGCGTGCCCTCCGCGGCGGCGCCCTTCGCGCCCGTGGACGACGACGTCGCCGCCTGGCGCGACGAGCCGTTCGACGAGACCTTCGCCGCGGGCTTCGAGGAACCCTTCGACGAGGCACGGTCGGCGCCCGGCCGCGCGACCGCCGTCGGGCCGGAGAGCCGCCGTACGACGAGCTCGCGGTGCGCGAACCCGACGGCGCCCAGGACGAGCAGCAGCGCAAGCTTGGTGAGCAGGAGGATGCCGTAGTCGGTGGTGAGGCCCGCGAGCGTGTCGACACGGATGCTCGCGTTCGCGACCCCCGAGACGGCGACGGCCACGTAGCACCACAGCGCGATCGCGGAGTACCGCGCGACGGACGCCGTGAAGTCCGCGCGTCCCAGCCCGCCGCGGACGCGCACGACGGCGAGCGTCCCCAGGCCGCCGACCCACAGCGCGGCGCCGGCCAGGTGGAGGAACATCGAGGACACGGCGAGCTCGTGGCTCACCGCGCCCGCGGCGTGACCCGTGTTGGCCTGCATCGCGATCGCGACGAGCGCGAGCGCGGCCGTCCACATCGCGCCCGTCGCGCTGCGCACGGCGAGCGCGGCGGCGGACGTCAGCGCGGCGACGACGATGATCGCGAGGTAGTTGCGCCCGAGGCTGACCTGCGAGACGAACAGGCCGAGCTGGTCGCCGAACGTCGGGCCCGTGATGGGCGTGCTCGAGATCGAGGAGTAGCGCAGCACGACCTGCAGGACCGACAGCACGGCCCACGTCGCGGCCGACGCGCCCGCGACACCGAGCGCCTTGCGGACCGGCGTCCCGGCGGGCAGCACGCACGCCGCGAGGACGAGCGAGCCGAGCGTCAGCGCGACGGAGAGCTCGGTGAGGACCGTGACGACCGGGGTGCCGAGGCGCGCGAGCGCACCCGGGTCGGGGAAGCCGGCCGGGACGGTGAACGCGGCCGAGAACGCGCCGGCGGCGAGCACCGCGACGACGGCGACGACGACGGCGAACGGACCGGCGAGGACGAGCCACCACGGGTTCGCGGGTCGGGCGTCCGACGGCGCGCGGCGCAGGGCAGTCGTGGTCACCGCACCAGGGTATCGAGCGCGCGGACCCCTCCGGTCATCGCGTCACGGCTGCGGGAGCCGGGCCATCCCGTAGACGCGCGTCGCGCGCACGCGCAGCACCTGGCGGCGGTCGGCGACCATCGCGCGCCGGAACTCCTCCCAGTCGGGGTGCTCGCTCCCGGACGCGGCGCGGAACGTCTCGACGAGCTCGTCGGCGGCGGCGTCGTGCGGGTCCAGGGCGACCGCGCTCAGCTCGGCGTCGCCCTCGACGACGGCGTAGCTCCAGAAGTCCTCGGCGCTCACCTGGAGCGAGACGCGCGGGTCGCGCGCGGCGTTGCGGGTCTTGGCGCGGTCCGCGGTGACGGAGACGCGCGCGACGCCCGCCTCCGCGTCCCACGCGTACAGCACGTTGGACAGCTGGGGTCGGCCGTCCTTCTTGACGGTCGCGAGGACACCCTGGTGGCGCGCGGCGACGAGGGCGAGGAGGGCAGGCTCTCCGAGCCCGGCGGCAGCGTCACGGGCGGCGGTGGCGTCGGTCGTGCCGACGGCGTCGGTGCTCATGACAGCCCAACCCCGCGGCGCCCGCAGGACATTCCCGACATGCCCGGGACGGCCGAGCTCGCCCGCCGGGTGGGGACCTCTCCCCACCCGGACCTGTGGAGGACGCCCGGTCCGGCGGGGGGCGCGCTGGCATACTGGGCCGGGTTCGCCGGGGGCTCGCGACGCTCCGTCCACCCCTCCGGCCGCGCACGGGACCACACCCGCACGACCCACGCACGACCCGGAGGACGATCGATGGCCGCAGGGCACGGCAGCATCTCGACGCAGGACCTCGACCGCGCGAGCCACCTGCTCAAGCGCGTCGGCCAGGTCTTCGACCAGCGCGTCGTCGGCCAGGACGCGCTGCGCACGGCGCTCGTCAGCTCGCTCCTCGCCGGCGGGCACATCCTGCTCGAGTCCGTGCCGGGGCTCGCCAAGACGACGGCGGCCCAGACGCTCGCCGCGGCGGTCGACGGGTCGTTCCACCGCATCCAGTGCACGCCCGACCTCATGCCGAACGACATCGTCGGCACGCAGATCTTCAACTACGCGACCGGCGAGTTCACGACCCAGCTCGGTCCGGTGCACGCCAACGTCGTGCTGCTCGACGAGATCAACCGCTCGTCCGCCAAGACGCAGTCGGCGATGCTCGAGGCGATGCAGGAGAAGCAGACGTCGATCGGCGGCGAGAACTTCGCGCTCCCGGACCCGTTCATGGTGCTCGCGACGCAGAACCCCATCGAGGAGGAGGGCACGTACGTGCTGCCCGAGGCCCAGATGGACCGCTTCCTCATGAAGGAGGTGCTCACCTACCCGACGCCGCCGCAGGAGCTCGAGATCCTCCAGCGCATCGCGACCGGGCAGATGACGCAGCCCCTCACGGCGCAGCCCATCTCGCTCGACGACGTCCGCTTCCTGCGCGGCCTGGTCGACGACGTCTACGTGGACGACTCGATCAAGCGGTACGTCGTCGACCTCATCAACACGACGCGCCTCTCCGGCCCGCGCCCGATCCCCGGCCTCGACCGCCACGTGCGTGTGGGCGCGTCGCCGCGCGGCGGCATCGCGCTCATGCGCGTGGGCCAGGCGCTCGCGATCCTCGCGGGCCGCGCGTACGTCATCCCGGACGACATCAAGGCCGTGCGCTACTCGGTGCTGCGGCACCGCCTGGTGCGCACGTTCGACGCGCTCGCGAACAACGTGCCGCCGGAGCAGCTCGTGGACGCGGTGTTCGACGCCGTCCCGACGCCCTGAGCGACCCCTTCACCTTCTCGAGAGAGCACCACGTGCCCGACGTCTCCCGTCTCGCCCAGGTCCGGGCCCGGCTCGACCTCCCGGTCGCGCGCCGGGCGTCCGGGCTGCTCGAGGGACGGCACCGGTCGGTCTTCAAGGGGCACGGCCAGGACTTCGACGACCTGCACCTGTACGCGCCGGGCGAGGACGTCGGCGACATCGACTGGAAGTCGTCGGCGCGCGCAGGCCTCCCGATCATCCGCCGGTTCGTGCGCGAGTCGAACCTCAACCTCGTGCTCGTCGTCGACACCGGGCGCACGATGGGCGCGACCGCCCCGAGCGGCGAGACCAAGGCGGAGATCGCGAGCTTCTGCTGCGCGCTCGTCGCGTACCTCGCGCGCGACCGCGGCGACCGGGTCGCGCTCGTCGCGGGCGACGCCCGGCGGCTGGTCCAGCTCCCGCCCCGCGCGAGCACGCAGGACCTCGAGGCGCTGCTGCGCACGGTGGAGGACCTGTGGCGACCCGACGCGCCGCCGAGCGACCTGACGCGGCCGCTCGACCGCGCCCGGTCCGCGTTCCGGCGCCGCTCGCTGGTCGTGGTCGTGACCGACGAGGCGCGACCCGGGTCCGAGCACGAGCAGCTCCTGCGGTCGCTGCGCGTGCGCCACGAGGTCATGGTCGTCCAGGTCGCGGACCTGTCCCCTGTCGGTGCGGGCGCGGGCCCGCACGCCACCGGCGAGGTCGCGGACGTCGACGGGACGCTGCGCCTGCCCGCGTTCCTGCGTGGCCGGGCCGCGCTCGCCGAGTCCGCGGCCCAGGCTCTCGCCGCGCGGCGGGCCGAGGTCGCGGAGCGGCTGCGCACCCTCCAGGTCGAGGGCGTGCTCGTCGAGGGGTCGGACGACGTGGTGCAGCGGTTCGTCGAGCTCCTGGGGAGGCAGAAGCGTGCCCGTCGATGAGCTCGTCGACCCCGTGGGCTACTCGGGGTGGTGGACCGTCCTGGGGATCGTGCTGATCCTCGCGGCGGCCGCCGTCGTGTTCCTGGTCGTCTGGCTGACGCGCGCGAGCGCGGCCGAGAAGGCCGCGCCGCCGCCCGCGCCCCTGCTCCCCACCGGCCCCTACGACCCGTACGCGTCCCTGCGCGCCGAGTACGAGCGGCGGCTCGACGCCGTCGCGGAGCGGTTCCGCGCGGGCGAGCTCGACGAGCGTGCGCTGCACCTCGCGCTCTCGGCCGAGATGCGGGGCTTCGCGACCGGCAGGCTGGGGCAGGACGCGTCGTCCATGACGCTCTCGGAGATCCAGCAGATCGGCGAGGCCGGACGCCTCACCCAGGTCATCGCGCGGTACTACCGGCCGTCGTTCGCGGACCACGACAACGACCCCGCGGCCCGGGACACCGACGCCGAGGACTCGATCGACCGCGCACGATCGGTGGTGCGCGGATGGTGAGGCGCGCGCTCGCGGCGAGCACCGCCGTCGTCCCCGGGCCGCAGGGCTCGTCGATCCTGTGGCCGTGGCTGTGGGGCGCGCTCGTCGTCGCCGTCCTCGCCGCGGGCGCGGTCGCCTGGTGGCTCGCCCGGCGCCGCCGGGCGCGCGACGCCGACGCCGACGTGCTGTGGGTCGCGAACTCCGACTACCTCGCGCGCGTGCCGGCGTTCGCCGCGTGGGTGCGGCGCTACCGCGTGCTCCAGGGGCTCACGGCGGCGGGGCTGCTCGTCGCGGTCGTCGGCGCCGGGGCCGTGGCGGCGCGGCCCGTCGAGACGGACGTCGTCGTCGACCGGCTCGGCACGCGCGACATCGTGCTGTGCCTGGACGTGTCGGGCTCGATGATCGAGTACGACGGCGCGGTGCTCAAGGTGTTCCAGGAGCTCGTGGACAACTTCGAGGGCGAGCGGATCGCGCTCTCGATCTTCAACTCCTCGTCGCGCACGGTCTTCCCGCTCACCGACGACTACACGCTCGTGCGGGAGGAGCTCCAGGCCGGGATCGACGCGCTCGACAAGGACCCGGCCACATTCGACTACACGGGCGGGTCGGACGACGCCGAGATCCTCGAGTACGCGCAGTTCACCGCGGGCACGACCGCGAACCTCTCCGGCGCGAGCCTCATCGGCGACGGGCTCGCGAGCTGCGCGCTCCAGTTCGACGCGGAGGACACCGAGCGCTCGCGCTCGATCATCCTCGCGACCGACAACTACGTCTCCGGCGAGCCGATCTACACGCTGCCCCAGGCGGCCGACCTCGTCGCGTCGCGCGACATCACGCTGCACGGGATCTTCGGCGGGTCGCAGCGCTACGAGGGCACGCCCGAGGAGAGCGAGTACCGCAGCACGGTCGAGGACGGCGGCGGGCTCTACTTCCTCGCCGACGACCCGGCCGCGGTGCAGGGCATGGTCGACGACGTCGTCGCGCAGCAGGCCGTCGAGCTCGACGCGTCGCCCGAGGTGATCGTCACGGACCGGCCCGCGGGCTGGTTCCTCGTCGCGGTCCTCGGCGTCGCGCTGCTGCTCGTCGTCGCGTGGCGGGTGAAGGAGTGACGGGCCGATGAACCTCGCCGGACTGACGCTCCAGCCGCTCGTGCCCCTCTGGGCGCTCGCGCTGCTCGTCCTGCCGCTGCTCGGCCTCGCCGTGTGGCAGGCCGTCGTGGCCGGACGCCCCGGGCCCGACGGCGCCCCGCGACCGTGCGCCCCGCGCGCGGCCTGGCTGCGCCGCGCCGGTGCGGTCGTGCTGCTCGGGATCATCGGGCTCGCGCCGTCGGTCGCGTCGACGGACCGCGACACGTCGGTCGCGAACGTCGACATGTTCTTCGTCGTCGACCGCACGGGCTCGATGGCGGCCGAGGACTACGGACCCGAGGGCGGCCAGGAGCGGCTCGACGGCGTGCGCCACGACATCGCGAGCCTCACCGAGGCGATCCCGGGCGCCCGCTACTCGATCATCTCGTTCGACTCGCAGGCCTCGCGCCAGCTCCCCCTCACGACGGACGCCCGCGCGATCACGTCGTGGGCGGACACGTTCCACCGCGAGATCACGCGGTACTCGCAGGGATCGCTCACGGACCGGCCCCTCGACGAGCTGCGGTCCGCGCTCCAGGGGTCCGCCGAGCAGCACCCGGCGAACGTGCGCCTCGTCTTCTTCCTCACCGACGGGGAGCAGACGGCAGAGGGCGAGCCGCGCTCCTTCGCCGAGCTGGCCCCGCTGGTCGACGGCGGCGCGGTGCTCGGCTACGGCACGGCCGAGGGCGGGCGCATGAAGGAGTACGACCCCGACGTGGACCCCGAGGACGCGGAGTACATCATCGACTGGTCGCAGCCGAGCCAGGACGGCGAGCCGGTCGAGGCGCTCTCGGTGCTCGACGAGGAGTCGCTCACCGCGCTCGCGGACCAGCTCGGCGTGCCGTACGTGCACCGGCAGGAGCCGTCGGAGACGGCGTCGCTCGTCGCGGGCGTCGACCCGCAGCAGGTCGCGGCCGACGGCCGGCGTGACGTCACGGCGTACCGCCCGGTCGTCTGGCCGTTCGCGCTCGCGCTCGTCGCGCTGCTCGGCCTCGAGGCGTGGTTCTGGTCGCGCTCGGCCAGCCGCTCGCTCGTGCGCCCGACGACGTCCCGGCCGTCGGCCGTGCGCACGGCGGACCGGGTGGAGGTGCGCCGATGACCTGGTCCCCGCCCCCGACACCGCCGACCGGCACGCGCACGCCGCGCCCCACGGGGGTCGCCGCGCTGCGCGCCGCGCGCCTGCGGCGGCGCACCTGGTGGCTCCTCGGCACGCTGCCCGTGGTGCTCGCGCTCCTCGTCCTCGGGATCAAGCTGGCGCTCCTCGCCCCCATCGCGGCGACGGGCAAGGACCGCTACGACGGCGGGGAGGCGACGACCGCTGCGGACTACTACGGCATCCAGCGGACCTTCAACATCGTCGAGCCGTGGAAGGCGCACTACAACCACGGCACGGCGCTCGCCCGGTCCGAGGACTCGTGGGCGCTGTACGACGCGATCACGTCCCTCGACCGCGCGTACGACCTCGCGGAGGACGAGAGCCCCGAGGAACGCTGCATGATCCAGACGAACCTGTCGCTCGCGTACGAGATCCAGGGCGACGGCGACATGGCGTACGCGGACGGCAAGGCGGCGGAGCTCGCGCTCGTCGAGGAGGCCATCACCGCCCGCGACGCGGGGCTGCCGTACGACGAGGAGATCCTCGACCCGTACGGCGACGGGAGCGAGGAGCCCGATCCGGAGGAGCTGCGCCAGGACGTCCAGGACTGGTACGAGTACGCCGAGCAGGAGTACGCGACCGCCGAGCAGATCCGCGGCTGGCCCGACTGCGGGGAGTCCGAGCAGACCCCCGAGCAGGAGGAGCAGGACGAGGCCGCGCAGCAGCGCCTCCAGGACAAGCAGCAGCAGGCCCAGGACTCCCAGCCCGAGAACCAGGGCGGCGGCGACACGCAGGAGGGCGACGGCTCCGAGGGCGACGAGCAGTCCGAGGCCTCGGGCGGCGAGGGCTCCGAGGGCGAGGACCAGCAGAGCCAGGCCGAGCGCGAGGAGCAGCAGCGCCAGGAGGAGCTCGAGCAGCAGGGCTCCGAGGCGCGCGACGAGCAGGAGCGCCTGGAGCAGGAGTACCGCGACCTCTACGGCGACCAGCCCGGGACCGGCACCGACCCGGGCGACGGCAGCGGGAGCGGCACCAAGAACTGGTGAGCGCTCCGGCCTCGCAGGGGGTGGGCAGCCGCCCGCGCCGGCGTCACCCGGCGCAGCCGGCCGGCGTCATCGAGCGACAGCCGGCGCGCGTCATCCCGCAGCGGCTCGGAGCCGGTGGCGCACGGGCGCACGCAGGCCGAGGTTCTCGCGCAGCGTCGCCCCGGGGTAACGGGTGCGGTAGACGCCGCGCTCCTGCAGCTCGGGAACCAGCCGGTCCACGACGTCGTCGAACCCGTCCGGGACCGACTGCGGCGTGAGGTTGAGGCCGTCGAGCTCCCCGGCCCGCACGGCGGCCGCCAGACGGTCGGCGACCGACGACGGCGTCCCGACGAACGCCGCCGCGGCGTGCAGCGAGTCGACGAGGCCGCGCACGGTCAGTCCCTGCTCGGCGCTGAGCCGGCGCCACGCGGCCGCGGTCTCCACCGGGTTGTCGCGGCTGTTGACGACGCCGTGGGTGCGCGTCTGCTCGGCCGAGACGGGGTCGACGTCGGGCAGCGGGCCGTCGGGGTCGAGCCACGAGAGGTCGCGCCCCCACACGGCCTCGATCACCGCGACGACCATGCGGTCGGTCCAGGTCCGGCGGTGGAACCACTCGGCCTTCTCCCGCGCCTCCGCCTCGGTGTCCGCGAGCGTGACGCTCGCCGCGGGGAAGATCCGCAGGTCGTCGGCGGGTCGGCCGTGCGCGACGAGCCGACGGCGCAGGTCGGCGGCGAACGCGGCCGCCGGTGCGGGTTCGAGGTACCGCGAGAAGATGCCCTCGGCGTGCCGGGCGGCGAAGTCGCGCCCCTCGTCGGACTCGCCCGCCTGGAAGATCACCGGCGCGCCCTGCACCGACGGCGGCAGGGTCGCGGCCGCGACGACGTCGTGGTGCGCCCCCGTGCGACGCACCGTGGCCCCCTGGTCCGCGTCCCACAGCGCGTGGACGATCGCGAGGTGCTCCTCGGCCGAGCGGTAGCGCTCGGAACGGGCCAGATATCCGCCGCGGCGGAAGTTCGCCCCGGTCCAGGCGTCGTTCGTCGTGACGACGTTCCAGCCCGCGCGCCCCCCGCTGAGCCGGTCGACGGTCGCGACCCGGGCCGCGAGGTCCGCCGGAGCCATGAACGTCGTGTTGAGCGTCGCGACGAACCCGAGGTGCCGCGTCCGCGCGGCCAGGTGCGCGAAGAGGACGAGCTGGTCCGGCCGCCCGGTCACGACCGTGTCGTTGACGCGCCCGAGGTGCTCGCGCAGCCGCTGGCTGTCGCCGAGGAACATGGCCGAGAAGAGCCCGCGCTCGGCCGAGCGCGCGAGCGCCGCGTACGTCTCCGCGTCGTAGTAGGTCGTCGGGTCGGCCACGGACGTCCAGTCGTAGTGCGGGCCGAACGGGAAGAACGCCGCGAGGTGCAGCTCGCGGCGGGACGTGCCGGTGGCCGCGGGGGGCGTCGGTGCGCTCATGGTCGTGCTCCGATCGTCGTGGCGGCGTGGTCGGTCCGGCCCACCGGGCGCTCCAGCCCGAGCTGGTCGCGCAGCGTCCTGCCAGGGTCGGGCGGCGGGGCGGTCAGTCCCCGTGCACGAAGCGTCGCCAGGACCTGCCCGACGGCGGCCCACGCGTCGTCCGACCGGTCCGGCACGAGGCGGACGACCAGCGGGTAGGGGCGCCTGCGCTCGTCCGGTCCGACGAGGGACGCGTCCGCGCCGGCGACGCGGCCGACGACCTCGACGGCACGACCCGGTTCCCCGGTGACCGCGACGTCGACGAGCACGGGTCCGGCGGCGACGTCGACGGCCGCCGGTTCGCCGACCACGGTGACGTCGCGGGCCCCCGCAGGGAGCCAGCGCGCCTCGGCAAGGACCGGGACCTGGCCCTGCGGAGGCCGTGGCAGCAGCGCCGGGCCCTTGACCGAGAACCGCTGCCCGACGAAGTCGACGTGGCGGACCCGCTCGGCGTCGAGGAAGCGGCCGGTCGCACGGTCGGCGACCAGGGCGCCGTCCTCCCACGAGTCCCACAGCAGCCGGGCCGCCTCGACGACCTCGGCCACGTCCTGCGCCAGCGCCGTCGCGTCCTCGGACCCGACGGGCTCGGTGCCGTGCGCACGGGCGTGCGCGACGTCGTCGACCACGTCGAGCCACCACCCGGCCCGGCCGCGGGAGACGCGGTCGAGGCTGGAGAGCTGGTTGGACAGGTGGAACGGCTCGGCGTGCACGGGGTTGACGACGGCCACGAGGCCGACGCGCTCGGTCCACGCCGCCGCGAAGGCGGCGGCCTCGACCGCGGTGAGCCCGCCGTCGGGCCCGGGCGCGAAGGTCAGCGCGTGCACCCCCGCCCCTTCGAGCGCGGCGACGCGCGCGCGGAGGCTGTCCGCGTCGTCGTGCCTCCCCGTGTCGACGTGCACTGCCACCAGCACGTTCGTGACCGGCACTTCCGTGACCATCTGCTCCCCCGTCCGAGGCCTGTGGATCAGGACGCGCCGCGGGAGATGACCACCCTGCGAGACGACGGCCGGGACCCGCGAACGCGCCGGATGGTAGCCCGTACCCTCGGCGACCGTGACCACACCTGAGGATCTGTCCATCCTTCGAGCGCTCCACTCCACGCCGTCGCGCCGCTACCTCTCGCCGGAGCCGGTGCCGGACGACGTGCTCGACGCGATCCTCGACGCCGCGGTCCGCGGACCCAGCGGGGGCAACCGCCAGCAGTGGGCGTGGGTCGTCGTGCGGGACCGGGCGACCAAGGCGCAGATCGCCGAGTGGTACCGCGAGGGGTGGCGCGCCGCGTACGGGGACCGCCGCGACGCCGTCCTCGGGGCCGCGACCGACGACGCGGGCGTGAGCGACGCGGGCTTCCGCGCCGTCGAGCACCTGGCCCTGCACCTGGAGGAGGCGCCGGTGTGGGTCGTGCCGGTGCTGCGGAACGCGGCGGGCTCGACGGACCCCCGGCTCGGCGCCTCGATCTACGGCGCGGTGCAGAACCTCGTGCTCGCCGCCCGGGCCTACGGGCTCGGGACGACGCTCACGACCTTCCACACGGTCCGGGAGAGCGACGTCGCCGCGCTGCTCGGCCTGCCCGGCGACGCGCTGACGATGGGCCTGGTCCCGCTCGGCTACCCGGCGCGCGGGCGCTGGTCCGAGCCGCGCCGTCGGCCCCTCGCGGAGGTCGTCCACCGGGACCGGTGGGAGGGCTGAGCGCACCTGGAAGAGGCGCGCGCCCGCGAGCGTTCGCCCCGGAGGACACGCACGGCCGGACGACCGTGACGACGGCACGGCACCCGGGCGACCGGGCGAGGAGGAGCAGCATGACCGCGACGAGCACGCAGGCCCACGCCACCGGCGTCGACGACGCCCCCCTGGACAACCCGTCCTGGAGCGCCCTCACCGGCGCCCACGCACACCTTGCCGAGGGCGACGACCTCGCGCGGCGCTACCCGGCCGACGTCTCGCCCATCACGGGCGTGCGCTCGTGGGACGACCCTGGCGTGTGGGACGCGATCGCCGCGCTCGTCGGGCCGGGCGGCCGGTTCTCCGCGCCTCCCGTGGGCGTCGAGCCGCCGGAGGGCTGGACGCTCGAGGCTCGCGTGGAGGGGGTCCAGCTCGTCGAGACCGAACGTCTCGTCACCCGTCCCGACCCGCAGGCGGTCGTGCTCGGCGCGGCCGACGTGCCGGACATGCTCGCGCTCGTCGAGCGCAGCCGCCCCGGGCCGTTCGAGGCCCGCACCTATCTGCTCGGGCGTTACGTCGGGTTCCGGGACGACGCCGGCCGGCTCGTCGCGATGGCGGGCGAGCGCCTGCACCCCGCGGGCTGGACGGAGATCAGCGCCGTGACGACCGACCACGACCACCGCGGTCGTGGCCTCGCCTCGCGCCTCGTGCGCGACGTCGCGTTCCACGTGCAGGAGCGGGGCGACCGCGCGTTCCTGCACGCCGCGGCCGAGAACACCGGCGCGATCGGCGTGTACGAGCGGCTGGGGTTCGCACTGCGCCGCCGCACGAGCTTCGGCTCGCTGCTCGCGCCGGCCTGACGTCCGGCGCTCAGTCCTCGATCCCGTCCACGAGCAGGGTCCGCGGGCCGGGGCCCTCGTCGGCGAGCGCGTCGTGCGGGTTGACGAGCACGCACTTGCGCAGCGACAGGCACCCGCACCCGATGCAGTCCGTGAGGTGGTCACGCAGGCGCGTGAGCTGCTCGATGCGCGCGTCGAGGTCGGCGTGCCACCCGGCCGACAGGCGGTGCCAGTCCTTGGCGGTGGGCGTGCGGTCGCCGGGCAGCGTGGCGAGCGCGGCACGGATGCGCGCGAGCGGGATGCCGACACGCTGCGACGCACGCACGAACGCCACCCGGCGCAGCGTCTCGCGCGCGAAGCGCCGCTGGTTGCCGGGGGTCCGGCGGCTCGTGATGAGCCCCTCGCGCTCGTAGAAGTGCAGCGCGGACACCGCGACGCCGCTGCGCGCGGCGAGCTGGCCGACGGTGAGCTCGTCGTTCGGGGACGGGGCGTCGTCGGGCACGCGGGCTCCTCGCCGGACGGCCGCGACGAGGACGCGCCGCGGGCTGCTTGACCTCAACATTTGTTGAGGTTCGAGACTAGCAGGGCGCGCCCGGACCGGGCGCGTGCCGCCGCCCCGGCGCGGCCTGAGGCGGCGACGACCCGACCCGAGGAGCACCCGATGGACGCCATCCGCCTGCACGCCTTCGGACCACCCGAGAACCTCGTCCTCGAGCAGGTCCCCGACCCCGTCCCCGGGCCCGGTCAGGTGCTCGTCGCCGTCCGCGCGCACGGCGTCCACCTGCTCGACACGACCCTGCGCCGGGGCGAGGCGACGGGCGGCCCGCTTCCTCTGCCCGACCTGCCCACGGTCCCCGGGCGCGAGGTCGCCGGGGTCGTGGACGCCGTCGGGCCCGGGGTCGACGCCGCGTGGCGCGGACGCCGCGTCGCCGCCCACCTCGGCGCCACGCCCGACGGCGGCGGGTACGCGCGGCTCGCCGCCGTCCCCGTCGAGGCGCTGCACCGCATCCCGGACCACGTCACCGCGCCGGACGCGATCGCGATGATCGGGACCGGCCGCACGGCCGTCGGCATCCTCGACCTCGCCGAGCTCGACGCGACCGACACCGCGATCGTCACGGCCGCGGCCGGCGGGCTCGGCACGCTCCTCGTGCAGAGCGCGCTCGCGGCCGGGGCGCGGGTCGTCGCGCTCGCGGGCGGCCCGGAGAAGGTCGCGCTCGTGCGCTCGCTCGCCGGGGAGGCGCACGCCGACCGGCTCGTGGTGATCGACTACCGGGCCGACGGCTGGCTCGGCGAGGCCCGGTCCGCCGTCGTGCGGCACGCCCCGGCCGGGGCGACCGTCCTCCTCGACGGCGTCGGCGGGGACGCGGGCACGGAGGCCGCCGCGCTCGTCGCCCCGGACGGGCGCCTCGTGCTCTTCGGGTGGTCGTCGGGCGAGCCGAACCGCGCCGGTGACGTCGGCCACGGCGCCGGGAAATCCGAGGCCCGAGCAGGGACCGACGACGTACGGTGGGCCGTAGGACCCCAGGCCCGACCCTGGGGAGACCTGTTCGACCTGCAGGAGCGCGCGCTCGCGCTCGCGGCGGACGGGACGTGGCACGTCGTCACGCACCAGGTACCCCTCGCGGAGGCAGCGCGCGCCCACCGCGAGCTCGAAGCGCGCGCCACCACCGGAAAGGTCGTTCTCGTATGACGGCGGACCCCCGCACCGACGCCGACGCGCCGGTGCACGGCACCCCCGACGCCCCTGCCGCCGGCGCGCTCTCCCCCGGGACGCAGCGCACCGTGCTGTTCGGCATGGTCGCGTTCGTGTTCCTCGGCGCGTTCGAGGCGCTCGCCGTCGCCACCGCCATGCCGACCGTCGCCGTCGAGCTCGACGGCCTCACCCTGTACACGCTCGCGTTCGCCGCGTCGCTCGCGTCGAGCGTCGTCGGCATGGTCGCGTCCGGTCGCTGGAGCGACCGCGCGGGCCCGACGACGCCCCTGTGGACGGGCATCGGCCTCTTCCTCGCCGGCCTGCTGGTGGCCGGTCTCGCGCAGGACATGCTCGTCCTCGTCGCGGGCCGCGTGCTCCAGGGCGTCGGGACGGGCCTGTACATCGTCGCGCTCTACGTGCTCGTCGCGCGCGTGTTCCCCACCGACCGGCGGCCGAAGGTCTTCGCCGCGTTCGCCGCGGCCTGGGTGATCCCGTCCATCGTCGGCCCCGCCATCGCCGGGCTCGTCGTGGAGCACGTCGGCTGGCGGTGGGTCTTCCTCGCGGTCCCGGTGCTCGCCGTCCCGGCGCTGATCCTCATGCGCCCGGGGATGCGCGCCGCCCGCGGCTCGGGCCCCGAGGACGCCGCCTCCCCCGTGCCCGACGACGCCGAGTCGCCCCTCGACCGGACCGCGCGTCAGGCGTCGCTCGCCTGGGCCGTCGTGGCCGCCGTGGGGATCGGGGCGCTCAACTACGCGGGCCAGCTCCGCGGCGTCGGGCTCGTGCTCCTGCTCGTCGCCGCGCTCACGGCCGTCGCGCTCGCCGTCCCGCGCCTCCTCCCGCCGGGCACGACCCGCGCCGCGCGCGGCCTGCCGAGCGTCATCGCGATCCGCGGCCTCGTGGCCGCCGCGTTCACCGGCGCCGAGGTGCTGCTCCCGCTCCTGCTCTCGCACGAGCGCGGCCTCGCGCCGTCGCTCGCGGGCGCCGTGCTGACCTTCGGCGCGGTCGGCTGGTCCACGGGCTCGTGGCTGCGCGGCCGCGCGACCTGGGGGCTCCAGCACGCCGGGTACGTGCGCCTCGGCGGGACGCTCGTCGCGCTCGGCATCGGCGGTGCGGCGCTGCTCGCGTGGACCGCCGTCCCGCCCGTCGTCGGCATGGTCGCGTGGACCCTCGCGGGGCTCGGCATGGGCATGACGCACCCGACGCTGTCGGTGCTGACGCTCGAGCTCTCACCCGTCGCCGAGCAGGGCGCCAACTCGTCCGCGCTCCAGGTGTCCGACGCCGTCGCCGCCGCCACCGCGCTCGCCGTCACCGGATCCCTCCTGTGGGCCCTGCACCCGACGCTCGGGCTCGCGTCCTACGTCGTCTGCTTCGGCGTCACGGTGCTGCTCGCCGCGGGCGTCGCCCTCCTGGCCCCTCGCACCCGCCCGACCCTCACGAGGTAGCACCCCGGTCACGCGACCAGGGTCCTAGTTCGGCCGGTCGAGGGTGGCCGCGGCGGTGGCGTAGCGGTCGAGGACGATCTCCGTGAGACGGGCGTCGGGGGCGAGCGGGGCGGTGACGACGTCGCCGCCGGCCTCGAGGACGCGGTCGTAGAAGAAGCCCGGCGCGAGCAGGTAGGCCGCGACGACGACGCGCCCGCCCGGGGCGAGGTCGGCGCGGGCGGCGGCGACGGCGTCGGGCACGGAGGGCTTGGCCATGGCGCCGTAGCCGACCGTCACCGGGCCGGGCACGCGGTCGCGCAGGCCCGCGGCGAGCTCCTCCACGTCGCGCGCGGCACCCGAACGGCTCGACCCGGCGGCGGCGACCACGACGGCATCCTCCGCACGCAGGCCGACGTCGGCCAACCGGTCGGCGAGGAGGTCCACGAGGCGGGGGTCGGGGCCGAGCGGGGTCGACGCGGCCGCACGACCGGTGCCGGGGCCGCGGTCCTCGACCGCCGCCGCGACGTCGACGCTCACGTGGAACCCGCCGGACAGCAGGAGCGGCACGACGACCGCGTCGCCCGGCCGCGCGCCGTCCGCGACGGAGGTGTCGTCCGGCGCGGAGCCGTCCGGGCCGTCCGTCGCCGCGGACGGGTCGACGACCGACGTCACGACGTCCGCGACCTCGGGCTGCTGCACGTCGACGAACGCCTCGCGCACGTCGAGGTCGGGCCGCGCGGCGCGGACGTCGTCGAGCAGCGCGCGGATCACGTCGCGGCCGGTGAGGTCGTTCGTGCCGTGCGAGCAGCCGACCAGCACGGGCGCGGCACTCGCCGACGCCTCGCGACCGGCCTCCCCCGGCCGCGCCTCGGACGACGCCCCGGAGGAGTCGGACGACGCTCCCGAGGGGCCAGCGCCTCCGAAGAAGGTCGAGCTCTCCGCGCTCATGCGAGCTCCAATCGGTATCCGCGCTTGACGACGGTCTTGACGAGGTCGCGCCGGCCGGTCGCCTCGCGCAGGCGGGCGACGGCGACCTCGGCGGCGTGCGGGTCGCGCGAGTCGCCGGGCAGGACGTCGAGGACGTCGTCGCGCGTGACGACCTCGCCGCGGCGCGCGGCGAGGAGGCGCAGCACCTCGAGGCTGCTGGGCGAGAGGGGCAGCACCTCGCCGTCGAGCACGGCGACGCGCGAGCGGATCTGCAGCGCGCCGGCGACGGTCGCGAGCGCGACGGTCTCGGCCTGCTCGTAGTGCGCGACGAGCGTGCGCACGAGCGCGCCGAGGCGTCCGCGCTCGGGCTGGAGCGGTGTGACGCCGCGGTGCTCGAGCGGCTTCGCGGTGATCGGCCCGACGGCTGCGGCGACCATCGACCCGTCCTGGAGGCGCGACACGACGAGGCGGCCCACGCCGTGCTCCTCGGCGGCGCTCAGCCACGCCTCGGCGCCGGGGGCGGACGTGAACACGACGGCGTCGATCTCCCCGACGGCGGCGGCCTCGACGGACGCGCGCAGCGCCTCGGGGTCGGGCGGCGGCCCCCAGCGGTAGACGACGAGGCTCGCGACCTCGGCGCCCGCCTCGGCGAAGACGACGTCGAGGCCGTCGGCACCGGCCCCGTGGTGCTGGACGGCGATGCGCAGCCCGGCGACGCCCTCCCCGAGCAGCACGTCGGCGATCTCGGCCGACGTCTCCGACTCGGCGACCCAGTCGGCCGTGAGCCCGGCGGCCTGGATCGCGCCGCGCGCCTTGGGCCCGCGCGCGACGATCCGCGCGTCGGCGAGCACCTCGAGCAGGCGGTCGGCGAGGCCGTGCGCGTCCGCGGCCTCGACCCAGGACCGGAAGCCGATCCCGGTCGTCACGACGACGACGTCCGGCGGGTGCTCGACGAGGTCGCGCGTCCCGGCGAGGAGCTGCTCGTCGTCGGCGTGCGGGATCATGCTCAGCGCGGGTGCGTGGCGGACCTCGGCACCCCGGCGCTGGAGGGCGGCGGCGAGCTCGCTCTTGCGGCGGTCGGCCGTGACGAGCACGGTGCAGCCGGCCATGACCTGGCCGAGAGCGGGGCGATCGACGTCGGGGACGGACGCGAGATCGACCCGAGCGTCCGAGATCGACCCTCCGTGGGTCGACGTCGCGACGGGCGGGTCGATCTCGGTGCTGCCGGTGCCGGTCACGCGACCGTCGCCGGGTCGAGCCGTCCCTCGGCGGCGACGTCGCCCACCACGATGATCGCCGGGGCCCGGACCCCGGACTGTGCGGCGCGCTCCACGACCTCGCCGAGCGGGGCCCGCGTGACGCGCTGGCGCGGCGTCGAGCCGCTCTCCACGATCGCGACGGGCAGCGCGGGGTCGGCCCCGGCGCCGAGGGCCTGGGCCGTGATGCGTGCGAGCTGCGAGACACCCATGAGGACCACCAGCGTAGCCGTGCGGTCGCGCACCCCGGCGAGCGCGGCCGCGTCGAGCCCGTCGTGCCCGCTGATCACGTGGAACGCGGCGACCGTCCCCCGGTGCGTGAGCGGGATGCCCGCGAGCGCCGGGACGCTCAGCGCGCTGGACACGCCCGGCACGACGTCGACCGGCACGCCCGCCTCGCGGCACGCGATCACCTCCTCGCCGCCGCGCCCGTAGACGAACGGGTCGCCGCCCTTGAGCCGCACGACGCGCCGGCCGCGCTGCGCCTGCTCCACGAGGATCGCGTTGATCTCGTGCTGCGGAACGGGGTGGTTCCCGGGCGTCTTGCCGACGTCGATCACCTCGACGCCGGGCGCGAGCTCGTCGAGCACGTCGACCGGTCCGAGGCGGTCCGCGACGACGACGTCCGCCTCCGCGAGCGCCCGGCGACCCCGGACGGTGAGCAGGTCGACGGCGCCGGGTCCGCCGCCCACGAGCGTCACGCTCCCGAGCCCGCCCGACGCCGGGCGGTGGCGCCGCTGGTCGGCCCCGCCGGAGCGCAGGTGCTCGGCGATCGCGTCGCGCACCGCACGCGCCCGCCGCGGGTCCGCGCCGCGCCGCTCGACCGAGGAGTCGGCCGCTCGCCGCTCCCCAGCGCGACCGACCGCTGACAGGTGCGCGGGTGGGACGTCCGTGACGACCCCGACGAGCACGTCGCCGCTGTGCGTCGTCGCGGGCGTGCGCGCGGTGCCCTCGTGCGCGGCCCCGGCGTTCACGCACCAGGTGCGGCGCGCCGCCGCCCACGCGGCGACGTCGCGGTTGGTCCCCGAGTCGTCCGTCGCCGCGAGCACGAGCCACGCGTCCTCGACGTCCGACTCGCGGACCTCCCGCGGCGCCCAGGTGACGCGACCGCCGGGTGCAGCCCCGCCGTCGGGCCGCCGCTGGGCGGACGACGGCGCGAGGAGCGGGGCGTGCAGCGAGGCCGCGACGAGGTCCCGCAGGTCCTCGCAGACCTGGGGTGCGACGACGCGCACGTGCGCGCCGTCGTCGGCCATCGCCCGCGCGCGGCGGGCAGCGACGGGGCCGCCGCCGGCGACGAGGACCGTGCGCCCGGCGAGGTCGAGGCCCAGGAGCGTGGTCACGGCGCACCGTCCGCGGCGGCGTCCGGACGGTCGCCCACGTGCACGACGCCGTCGCGCACCTCGACGGGCCACGTCGCCAGGTCCGGGGCGAGGCCCTGGACGGGCACGTACCCGGCGGCCTCGAGGCACCGACCGGTCGCGAGGTCGAAGACCTGCTTGTACATGGGCCCGGCGACCGTGGGCACGCCGCCACGCGTGCCCACGATGCCGCGCGACATGACGTTCGCGCCCGAGTACGGGTCGCGCTGCTGCACGACGCGCACCGTGTCGTCGGGGAGGCGGAACAGCGCGACCTGCACCCCGCCGACGAGCGCGGCGGCACCGCGCTCGACGAGGAGGTCGCGCAGGAGGCAGACGCGCTCCCACTCCGTGGTCGCCGAGGCCGCAGGACCGACCTGTTCTGCTGACGCGACGCTCATCGACGGACCTCCAGGGTCGTGCCGGCGATCACCACGGGGCCGGCGGGGACGGTGGCGAGACCCGCGGCGCGGGCCTCCTCGAGGGCGGCGCGCTCGTCCGCCGTCGCGGGCCGGATCTGGCCGCGCTCGGTGACGTACGCGAGGTCGGGGTCGGGCTCGGCGGGCGCGTTGACGAACGAGCCGAAGCGGCGCAGCTTCTCCGGGTCCTCGAGGACCGCGCGCCACTCGTCCTCGTAGTCGCCGACGTGGCGGGCCATCGCGGCGTCGAGGTCGGCGCCGAGGCCGAGCGAGTCCTCGACGACCACCTCGCGGATCGCGTCGAGGCCGCCCTCGTAGTCCTCGACCCACGCGGCCGTGCGCTGGAGGCGGTCGGCCGTGCGGATGTAGTACATGAGGAAGCGGTCGATGGTCCGGACGAGCGCCTCGTCGTCCAGGTCCTCGGCGAGGAGCTGCGCGTGCCGGGGCGTGAACCCGCCGTTGCCGCCCACGTAGACGTTCCAGCCCTTGTCCGTCGCGATGACGCCGACGTCCTTGCCGCGCGCCTCGGCGCACTCGCGTGCGCACCCGGAGACGCCGAGCTTGAGCTTGTGCGGCGAGCGCAGGCCGCGGTACCGCAGCTCGAGCTCGACGGCCATGCCCACCGAGTCCTGCACCCCGAACCGGCACCACGTGGACCCGACGCACGACTTCACGGTCCGCAGCGACTTGCCGTACGCGTGCCCGGACTCGAACCCGTGCTCCACGAGCCGGCGCCAGATGTGCGGGAGCTGCTCGATCCGCGCCCCGAACATGTCGATGCGCTGGCCGCCCGTGATCTTCGTGTAGAGCCCGAAGTCCTTGGCGACCTGACCGATGACGAGCAGCCCGTCGGGCGTGATCTCACCCCCGGGGATGCGCGGGACGACGGAGTACGTGCCGTCCTTCTGCATGTTCGCCATGACGTGGTCGTTGGTGTCCTGCAGCGTCGCCTGCTCGCCGTCGAGGATGTGCCCGTTGCCGAGCGACGCGAGGATCGACGCGATCGTGGGCTTGCAGATGTCGCAGCCGCGCCCCGCGTCGCGGACGAGCACGGCGCCCTGGGTGTCGGTCACGGGCTCGGGCACCCGACCGAACCGCCCGACGATCTCGCTGAACGTGTGCAGGCCGGCGACGCGCACGGCGTCGAAGAGCTGAGCGCGCGAGAGGTCGAAGTGCTCGCACAGCGCGTTCGAGACCTCGACCCCGGCCCGGGCGAGCTCGGTCGTGGTGATCTTCTTGACGAGCGGCAGGCACGACCCGCAGCTCGTCCCCGCGCGCGTGCACGCCTTGACGCCCGCGAGGTCGGTACACCCGTGCTCGGTGACCGCACCCCGGATCGTCCCGGCGCTGACGTTGTTGCACGAGCAGACCGTGGCGTCGTCGGGGAGCTCGAGGCTCGGCGCCCCGCCCCCGGATCCCTCGGGGAGCAGGAACAGCCCCGGGTCGCCGGGCAGCTCCGTCCCCAGCATCGGCCGCAGCGAGGCGTACGGCGACGCATCGCCGACGAACACGCCGCCCAGGAGTGTCCGCGCGTCGTCGGACAGGACGAGCTTCTTGTAGACGCCCGCGACCGGGTCGGCCCAGACGAGCTCCATCGCGCCCTCGGTGCGGCCGAACGCGTCGCCGAAGCTCGCGACGTCGACGCCCTGCAGCTTGAGCTTGGTCGCCGTGTCCGCACCGGGGAACGTGGCCTCGCCGCCGAGCAGGCGGTCCGCGACGACCTCCGCCATGGCGTAGCCCGGCGCGACCAGGCCGATGCACCGGCCCTCGATGCACGCGACCTCGCCCACGGCCCACACGTGCTCGTCCTCGGTGCGGCACGCCAGGTCGACGACGGCGCCCCCGCGCTCCCCGATCGCGAGCCCTGCCGAACGCGCGAGCTCGTCGCGCGGTCGCACGCCCGTCGCGACGACGACGACGTCCACGTCGAGCCGGCCGCCGTCGGCGAAGTCGAGCCGGCCGACGTGCCCGGTCTTGCGGGAGACCTTCATCTCCTTGGTGCCCGTGTTGCACCGGACCGCGATGCCCATGCCGTTGATGAGGCGCTTGAGGGCCTCGCCGCCGCCCAGGTCGATCTGCGCGTCCATCATGTGCGTGCCGAACTGGATGACCGTGGCCTGCGCGCCGAGAGCCTTGAGCGCGCCCGCCGCCTCGAGGCCCAGGAGGCCGCCGCCGATCACCGCGCCGCGCACCGGCCGCTCCCAGCCGCCCTCGGTCGTGGCGGTCCGGCGCTTCTCCTCGACCCACCCGCGCAGCGCGGCGACGTCGTCGATCGTGCGGTAGACGAACACGCCCGGGAGGTCGTTGCCCGGGATGTGCGGCATCGCGGCGCTCGACCCCGTCGCCAGGACGAGCTCGTCGTACGCGTGCACGCGCCCGAGCCGGTCGGTGACGGTCCGCGCGTCGCGGTCGATCGACGTCACCGCGCAGTCGCGGTGCAGCGTCACCAGGGGGTCGTGCCACAGCGCCGGGTCGCCCAGCGTGAGCTCCTCGGCGTCGCGCGCCGAGAAGTAGCTCGTCAGGGCGACGCGGTCGTAGGGCTTGCGCGGCTCCTCCGCGAAGAGCGAGACACGCCACGCGCCGTCGGTGTCGCGCGCACGCAGCGCCTCGACGAGCCGCTGCGCCACCATGCCGCCGCCGACGACGACGAGGTGCCGGGGCGCACCGGGTGCCGGGGCGGGGGCGGGATCGGTCTGAGGTCCGGTCACGGCGGGCTCCTGGTGGATCGGGGGCGGGAGGCCACCTCCCCGGCCCGCCGACCGGGTCGTCCCCGGGGCCTTCCGGGAAGGCACGATCGACGCTACGGACGGGCGGTTTCGCGACCGTGCCCCGTCCGTTGCCCGTCCGTAACGGTGTTCTCACCCGGCCGGTCGACGAGGTGTGAGGTCGCCCGGCGGCCGACCTCACGCGCCGAGCGCGACCCTCGTCTGGTCGGGGTCCGCCTTCGCGAGCCAGTCGACGAGCCCGCACACGACCTCCTTGCACCCGCCGCAGCCCGTGGTCGCGCGTGTGGCTCGCGCGACGTCGTCGACGCTCCGGGCGCCGTCGTGCCAGCACCCGACGACGTCGCCCTTGGTCACGCCGTTGCACGTGCACACCGTGGTGCGGTCGGGCATGTGGGTCGGGGACGACGCCGGCGCGGGAGCCTGCGCGACGGGCCGCAGCAGCAGGTGGGCCGGGTCGACCGGCACGGGGACCCGGCGCGTGTACGTCGCCGTGAGGTCGGCGCCCACCTCGGGCGCGCCGACGCACGTCGCTCCCACGAGCAGGCCGTCCGCGACGACCACCTCGACGTGCCGGCCCGACGCCGGGTCGCTCAGCGTCACGGAGCGCTGCGCGGGGTCGGGCGTCCGCCGCTCGCCGCACACGCCCATCGTCACGATCTCGAGCCCGGCGGCCTTGACGCGCACGACGTCGGTCCCGGCCTTCGGGCGCTCGTCGACACCGGGCAGGTCCTGTGCCGACGGCTGCCCGACCGGGCGTGCGACCACGTTCATGGCGAGGCGCAGCGCCATGCTCGGCCGGTCGGCGTCGACCCCCAGGCGGACGCGCGGGCGGCCCGACACCGCCCCCTGCGCGGCGCCCGGCCCCCCGGCGTCCGCTGCGGCGAACCGCTCCGCGAGGTGCTCCGCGAGCCGTCGCGACTGGTCCCACCCCTGAGCGATCAGCCCGGTGGCGCCCTCGGGCGGCTGCGCGCAGTCACCGATCGCGAACACGCGCGGGTCGTCGGGGCTCGCGAGGTCGTGCCCGACGACGACGCCCCGGTCGACCGCGACGCCCGCCGCGCGCGCGAGCCCGGCCTCGGGCACGGTGCCGCACGCGAGCACGAGCAGGTCGGCCTCGAGATCGACGAGCCGCGTCGCGTGGTCGCCCGCTCGCTCGGCGCCATCATCCGGGCGGGCCGACGGCCCGGCGGTTGCCCCGCCGTCGGGCACGCGGAGCGTCACGCCGCGCACGGAGCCCGACTCCACGACGACGCGCTCGGTGCGGGCACGGGTCCAGGTCCGCACGCCGAGCCCCGCGAGGCTGCGCGCGACGACGTCGCCCGCGGCGCGGTCGAGCTGGCGGTCCATGACGCTCCCGCCCCCGTGCACGAGGCTCACGGCGACGCCGCGGCGCGCGAGCCCGCACGCGACCTCGAGCCCGAGCACGCCCGCCCCGACGACCACGGCGTGCCGGGCGTTGACCGACGCCGCGACGATCTCGCGCGCGTCGTCGAGCGTGCGCAACGCGTGCGCGCCGCGGGGCAGGCCGCCCGGCAGGTCCGTCAGACCCGGCAGGTCGGGGATCCGGGCGGCTGCGCCCGTGGCGAGCACGACGACGTCGTACGGGTACGCCCCCTCCCCCGTGACGACGCGGCGCGCGGCGCGGTCGATCGCGATGGCCTCGGTGCCACGCCGGACGGTCACACGGGCGTCATCCGCGCCGGGCAGCCCGATCGCCGCGACGTCGACCTTGCCCGCGACGACCTCGCTGAGCAGCACGCGGTTGTACGGCTCGTACTCCTCGGCCCCCAGCACGGTGACCTCGACGGCCGTCGGCCCCGCGGAGGTCCCGCACCGTGCCACGAGGTCGCTCGCGAACCGCGACCCGACCATGCCGTTGCCGACCACGACGACGCGCGTCATGCGCCCACCTCCTGGGTGCCGGGTGCACGCCGCACGTCCACGGCGCACACCTTGAACTCGGGCATGCCCGAGATAGGGTCGGTCGCGTCCGTCGTGACGCGGTTGACGCTGCCCTCCCCGCTCCAGTGGAAGGGCATGAAGACGGTGTCCGGCCGGATCCGGTCGCTCCACCGGGCGACGGCCTCGATCTCGCCGCGACGCGTCGTGAGGCGGGCGCGGTCGCCGTCGCCGACCCCGAGCCGCAGGCCGAGGACCGGGTGCAGCTCGACGAACGGCTCCGGCACGAGGCGGTCGAGCTCCGCCACGCGGCGCGTCTGCGCGCCCGACTGGTAGTGCTGCAGCACGCGGCCGGTGACGAGGTAGAGCGGGGCGTCGGGGCGCACGTCGTCGCTCGGCCCGACGTGGTCGACGGCGACCATCCGCGCGCGCCCGTCCGGCGTGGCGAAACGGTCGAGGAACGTCCGCGGCGTGCCGGGGTGCTCCGCGCTCGGGACGGGCCAGTACAGCCCCGGGCCGCCGTCGTCCTCGTCCGCGTCGAGGCGCGCGTGGCTCAGGCCCGAGTAGTCGGCCACGCCGCCCGCGGAGGCGCGCGCGAGCTCGTCGAAGACGACGGCGGGGTCGGTCGGGAAGGAGACGTCCGAGCCCAGGCGCCGCGCGAGCTCCGCGAGGATCCACAGCTCCGAGCGCGCCTCGCCGGGCGGGTCGACCGCGCGACGGCGGCGGATCACGCGCCCCTCGAGCGACGTCATGGTGCCCTCCTCCTCCGCCCACTGCGTCACGGGCAGCACGACGTCGGCGAGCAGCGCCGTCTCCGACGGCACCAGGTCGCACACCACGAGCAGGTCGAGGGCGCGCAGGTTCGCGGCGACCTGGTCCGCGTCCGGTGCGCTGACCACGACGTTCGACCCGTGCACGAGCAGCGCGCGCGGGCGCCCGTCCTCGGCGTAGGTGGTGCCCGCACCCTCCGGTCCCGGCCGGGCGCCGAGCGAGCGCAGCAGCTCGACGGCGGGCATCCCCGGGCCGGGGATCGTCGCCGGGTCGACGCCCCAGACGGCCGCGACGTGGGCGCGGGCCACCGCGTCGTCGATCTTGCGGTACCCCGGGAGCTGGTCGGCCTTCTGGCCGTGCTCGCGCCCGCCCTGCCCGTTCCCCTGGCCGGTGATCGCGCCGTAGCCGGAGCCGACGCGGCCCGGCAGGCCGAGCGCGAGCGCGAGGTTGATCGCAGCCGTCACCGTCGCGGTGCCCTGCGAGGACTGCTCGACGCCGCGCCCCGTGAGCACGTACGCGCCCGTGCCGCCACGGGCGGGCGACGCCGCGGCGAGCAGCCGGGCCACGTACCGCAGCCGGTCGGCCGGGACCCCGCAGACCGTCTCCGCGCGCTCGGGCCACCACGCCATGACGGATCGTCGGACGGCGTCGAACCCCGACGTGCGCGCGGCGAGGTACTCCGCGTCCGCGAGCCCCTCCGTGACCACGACGTGCAGCAGCGCGAGCAGCACCACCAGGTCCGTGCCGGGCACGGGCTGGAGGTGCACGCCCTGGTCGCCCACCCCGCCGACGTCCCCCGGCTCGCCCGTGAGCGCCGCCGTCGCGCTGCGGCGCGGGTCCACGACGACGAGCCCGCCGCGCGAGCGCACGCCCGCGAGGTGCTGGACCGAGGGCGGCATGGTCTCGGCGAGGTTGGACCCGAGCAGGACCACGGCGTCCGCACCGGTGAGGTCCGCGAGCGGGAACGGCAGCCCGCGGTCCGCGCCGAAGGCCCGGTTCGCCCCCGCGGCGGCCGACGCCATGCAGAAGCGCCCGTTGTAGTCGATGTTCGCGGTCCGCAGCACCGTGCGCGCGAACTTGCCGAGCGCGTACGCCTTCTCGTTCGTCAGGCCGCCGCCGCCGAAGACCGCGACCGCGTCCCGGCCGTGCTCGTCCTGCACGCGCGCGATCCCGGCCGCCACGACCTCCAGCGCCTCGTCCCACGACGCCGGGTGCAGCGCGCCGTCGCTCCCGCGCAGCAGCGGGGTCGTGATCCGGTCCGTCGCGCGGAGGACCGACGCGCTCGTCCAGCCCTTCTGGCACAGGCCGCCGCGGTTGGTCGGGAAGTCGCGCGGAGCGACCGTCACCGGGAGCAGGGCCGACGGCCCCCGGTCGTCCGACGGGGACAACCGCATGCCGCACTGGAGCGCGCAGTACGGGCAGTGCGTGTCGGCGGCTCGCGCGGCTGCGGCCGGCGCCGCGCCGGGGGCCTCAGAGATCCCCGGCGCGGCGGTCGTGGGAGCGGACGGCACTCGTGGCCTCCGCTCAGATCCCGGCCGACGCGAGCGCCGACCCCTTGCGCAGGTACACGGCCCAGGCGACGACCGCCATGACCGCGTACATCCCGATGAACACCCACAGGGCCGGGACGAGCGAGCCGGCGAGGCTCGTCGACGCCGCGAACCCGCGCGGGATGAGGAAGCCGCCGAAGGCGCCGATCGCGCCGGCGATCCCGATGCACCCGGCCGCGGCCTTGCGGGCGCGGGCCCGGGCCTCGTCGAGCGTCGCCGCGTCGACCGCCGTCGGCCCGTCGAGCGCGCCGCCCGGGACGGCGCTCGCCTGGAAGACGGCCGGGATCATCCGGTAGGTCGAACCGTTGCCGATGCCCGTCGCGACGAACAGGACGAGGAACGACGCGAAGAACAGGCCGAAGCTGTGCGACTGGAGCGCCTGGATCGCGCCGAACGCCCCGAGCGCCATCACGCCGTACGAGGCGATGGTGACGCGCGTGCCGCCCACGCGGTCCGCGATGACGCCGCCGAGCGGCCGCGTGACCGAGCCGACGAGCGCGCCGAGGAACGCGATCGAGAGCGTCACCTCGGGGAACTGGCCCTTGAGCAGCATGGGGAACGCCCCGGCGTACCCGATGAACGACCCGAACGTCCCGATGTAGAGGAACGAGATGATCCACGTGTGCTTGTTCCGCGTCGCGGCGGCGAACGACTTCGGGTCGGCCTTCGCGGTGGACAGGTTGTCCATGAACCGCCACGCGAGGAACGCCGCGAGCAGGATGAACGGGATCATCATGAGACCCGCGCGCTCGAGCGCGACGCCCGCCCCGGCGACGATGACGAGCGGCACCGCGAGCTGCACGACCGCCGTCCCCAGGTTGCCGCCCGCGGCGTTGAGGCCCAGCGCCTTGCCCTTCTCCCGCTCCGGGTAGAAGAACGAGATGTTCGCCATCGACGAGGCGAAGTTGCCGCCGCCGAAGCCGGCGAGGGCCGCGACCGCGAGCATGACGCCGAACGGCGTGCCCGGGTCCTGCACCGCGACCGCGAGCGCGCCCGTCGGGAGCAGGAGCAGGAGCGCGGAGACCACGGTCCAGTTGCGGCCGCCGAACAGCGGCACCGCGAACGTGTACGGGATGCGCAGCGTCGCACCGACGAGGCTCGGCACGGCGATGAGCCAGAACTGCTGGTCGACCGTGAACGTGAACCCGGCGGCGGGGAGCTGCGGCACGACGATCGACCACAGCGCCCAGACCGCGAAGCCGAGGAACTCCGCGAACACCGAGATCCACAGGTTGCGCGTCGCGACCCTCCGGCCGCCGTCGCGCCAGAACGTCGGGTCCTCCGGGTCCCAGCGGTCGATCCAGCGCCCCGAGCGGTGGGTCGGAGCGGTCGTGGCGCGGCCGGCCGTCGAGGCGGTGCTCAGCCCGACGGCGGTCGTGGCCACGGGCGCGGAGGCCGGGGCGGTCGTGGTGGTCGAGGTGCCGGAGGGGTGCTCTGCGGACTGCTCACCCTCGTGGGTGGTGGGGCTCGTGGGCGCGGACATGGCGGCTCCTTCAGCAGGTCCCGGTCAGTACCCAGGACGCTAGGAACGCCGTGTTTCCCCGGCGCGCGACCGCCGTTAAGCCCGTGTGAGGTCTTCCGCACACCGGGTGCGGCGCCGCTGTGAGCGGTCCGTGACCTGGGGCGACCGGCGGTCGCACGGCACGCGGACGTGCGGCGGGAGCCGTCCGCGGTCAGCCCTCGACGCCCGTCGCCTCGTGCGACGAGCCGACGGGCTTCGACTCGGGCGACCCGCGCTCCCGCAGGTAGATCGCGAGCACGACCATGCTCAGGACCGCCAGCATCTCGGACTGCCAGTTCTGGAACGTCCGGCTCCAGAAGTCGGGCATCGAGAGGTACTCCGTCCAGGGCACCGGGTCCTCGAGCTCGCGCAGCTGCTCCTCGCTGAACGCGACGGCGCCCGCCGCCGACTGCGCCGCCCACGAGCCGAGGAAGATCGCGCCCATGACGAGCGAGAGCGAGCGCGAGTAGACCGCGAGCCGCCAGCCCCCGGCCCGCGCCCAGGCCGGGGAGTCGGGTGTCGCGTGCTCGCCCACCTTCTGGTCCTCGTCGGACTCGCGGCCGGCCTCCTCGAGCTTCTTCGACTCGGGCGAGCCGCGCTGCACGAACCAGACCGTCGCGGTGATGAAGAGCAGGAACTGGAGGTACTCGGACTGCCAGTTCTCGGTGACGTCGACCCAGAACGCCGACGACGCCACGTACTGCCCGAACGTCACCGGGTCGAGGCCCGCCGCGCGCTGGTCCGTGTTGAAGACCGCGACCCCGCTCACCGCCTGGGCGACGAGCGACGCGAGGAACGCGGCGGCGAAGAAGAGGCTCAGCGAGCTCGCGCGCAGCCCGCCGAGGACGCCGCCCTTGCCGGAGCCGACGCTCATCGGTGCACCGCCGCGAGCACGAACGTGACGGCGAGGCCCGCGCAGACGAGCACGAGCGTCGCCCAGAACATCAGCCGCGGGACCCTCATGCCTCGACCTCGCAGTCGTAGGGGCGGTCCTCGCGCGGCATGCAGCCCGCCGCGGTGACGACCCAGCCGTCCCCAGACACGGCGAGGAAGAGCGTGTCGGTCGCGGTGACGACCTGCGCCTGCCGGCCCGCCACGTGGACGTCCTCGACGACGAGGTCGTCCCCCGCTGCGGCGAGCGCGGTGAGCGGACCGTCGGGCGCGGTGACCACGTCCGCGCACGGCTCGCCCTCGTCCGCGGCGAGCGCGTCCGCGGCGTCCGGCAGGATCAGGGCGCACGCGGCGGTGCCGTCACCCTCGGCGACGGCGGCGGCGAGCTCCTCGACGACAGCCCGGGCGTCCGCCGTGCCCGGCCCGGCGCACGCGGCGAGGCCGAGCGCCGTGAGACCGGCGAGCGCACCCGTGGGGATCGCTGCCCGCGCCCGGCGCCGGCCTCCCGGCCCGGCTCCCGCCGTCGGCCGGACCGCCCTGCCCCGAGCGCTGCGCACGCGACCTCCCTCGAACGACACCGGTGAGGTTCACCGGCTCCCTCCGAGGCCCATGCTCGCCGTTCGCCGGGTGCCCGCAAGCGGAGCACCGCGCGGGCTCAGCCCCAGACGAGGCCGCGCGCCGGGTCCTCGAGCACCTTCGCGACGTCGGCCAGCACGCGCGCGCCGAGCTCGCCGTCGACGAGGCGGTGGTCGAAGCTCAGCGCGAGCTGCGTGACCCAGCGCTTCTTGATCTTGCCCTTGTGGACCCACGGCTGCTCGCGGATCGCGCCGAACGCGAGGATCGCGGCCTCGCCCGGGTTGAGGATCGGCGTCCCCGTGTCGATGCCGAACACGCCGACGTTCGTGATCGTGATGGTGCCGTCGGACATGTCGGTGGGCGACGTGCGGCCCGCCCGCGCGGTCGACGTGAGGTCCGCGATCTCGCCCGCGAGGCCGTGCAGGTCGAGGCGGTGCGCGTCCTTGATGTTCGGCACCACGAGCCCGCGCGGCGTCGCGGCCGCGATCCCCAGGTTCACGTAGTGCTTGTAGACGATCTCCTGCGCGGCGTCGTCCCAGCTCGCGTTGATCTCCGGGTGGCGGCGCACGGCCAGGAGCAGCGCCTTGGCGGTGACGAGCAGCGGCGTGACGCGCACGTCGGCGAACTCCCGGTCCTCGCGCAGCGTGTGCACGAGCCGCATGGTCTTGGTGACGTCGACCGTGTGGAAGACCGTGACGTGGGGGGCGGTGAACGCGCTCGTGACCATCGCCTCGGCGGTGCGCTTGCGCACCGACTTCACGGGCACGCGCGTCTGGCGGCCGTCCGGGGTGACGGCGCCGGACGCGAGCCACGGCTGGTCGTCGTCGGCGTACGTCGCGAGCGGCTGCGCCTTCGCCTGCTCGTGGTACGCCTGCACGTCCTCGCGCGTGACGATCCCGCCGGGCCCGGTGCCCGCGACGCTCGCGAGGTCGACGCCGAGGTCCTTGGCGAGCTTGCGCACCGGCGGCTTCGCCAGCACCGGCAGGTGCACGTGAGCGACGGCGGCGGACGCGGGGGTCGGCTTGCTCGCCGCGGGCACGGGGGCGGCTGCCGGGGCAGGCGCCGGGACGGCTGCCGCCGGCGCGGCGGCCGGGGCCGTGTCCGGAGCGCGGCGGCGGCGACGGGCCGTGCCCGGCTCCACCGTGCCGTACCCCACGAGCACCGAGCCGGAGCCACCGGCCGCGGCGGACGGCGTCGCGCCCTCCGACCCGGCGCGCGCGGGCGAGGCGGGCGACGGGACCGCGTCCGCGCCGTCGGGCACGACGCCGGCCGGCGCGCTCGGCGCCGGCGCGGCACCGGACGGGTCGGTGTCCACGACGATGATCGGCACGCCGACCTCGACCGTCGTCCCCTCGGGCGCGAGGATCTCCGTGACGATGCCCGTGTACGGCGACGGGAGCTCGACGAGCGACTTGGCCGTCTCGATCTCGACGATCGTCTGGTTGACCGTCACGGCGTCGCCGACGGCGACGTGCCAGTGCACGATCTCGGCCTCGGTGAGGCCCTCGCCCGCGTCGGGGAGGTTGAACTTCTCGAAGGTGGGCACTGCGTGGTCCTCCTGGTGGTCCCGGTCGGCGCTGTCGAGGGCGCTCGAGGTCGCTACGGTCGCGTCAGAACGCGAACGCGCGGTCGACGGCGTCGAGCACGCGGTCGAGGCTCGGCAGGTAGTCGTGCTCGATCTTGGCGACGGGGTACGGGGTGTGGAAGCCGCCGACGCGCAGCACGGGCGCCTCGAGCGAGTAGAAGCACTCCTCGGTCACGCGGGCCGCGACCTCGGCGCCCGAGCCCAGGTAGGTCGGGGCCTCGTGCACGACGACGCAGCGCCCGGTCCGGCGCACGGACTCCACGACGGTCGCGGTGTCGAGCGGGGAGATGCTGCGCAGGTCGACGACCTCGACGCTGCGCCCCTCCTGCTCGGCCGCGGCGGCGGCGCGGAGCGCGGTCGCCACGGTCGGCCCGTAGGCGACGAGCGTGAGGTCGGTGCCGGGGCGGACGACGCGCGCGCGGTCGAGCACGGTCGCGCCCTCGCCACGCCCGGCGGTCTCGACGGGACCCTTCTCCCAGTAGCGGCCCTTGGGCTCGAAGAACAGCACCGGGTCGGGCGAGGCGATGGCCTCCTGGATCATCGTGTACGCGTCCTGCGGCGTGGACGGCGACACGACGCGCAGGCCCGCGGTGTGGGCGAACAGCGCCTCGGGGCTCTCGCTGTGGTGCTCGACGGCGCCGATCCCGCCCCCGTACGGCACGCGGATCACGACGGGCACCTGGAGCTTTCCGCCCGACCGGTAGCCCATCTTCGCGAGCTGCGTCGTGATCTGGTCGTACGCGGGAAAGATGAAGCCGTCGAACTGGATCTCGCAGACCGGGCGGTAGCCCCGCAGCGCGAGCCCGATCGCCGTGCCGAGGATGCCTGACTCCGCGAGCGGCGTGTCGACCACCCGGTCCTCGCCGAAGTCCTTCTGGAGCCCGTCGGTCACGCGGAACACGCCGCCGAGCGCGCCGATGTCCTCCCCCATGAGCAGGACCTTCGGGTCGGTCTCGAGCGACCGGCGCAGGCCCTCGTTGATCGCGCGGGCGAGGGTCAGGGTCTTGTTGTCGCTCATCGGGCCACCTCCGCGGCCGGCTCCTCGAAGGACTGCTGGTAGTCGGCGAACCACGCCTTCTCGCGCTCGACCACGGCGTTCGGGGTCGCGTAGACGTGGGCGAACATGCTGGACGGGTCGGGCGCGGCGAGCGCGCGGACCTCGTCGCGCAGCCGCTCGCCGAGCGCGTCGGCCTCGGCCGCGAGGTCGGCGGCGAACGCGTCGTCCCACGCGTCCTCGGCGCGGAGCAGGTTCTCGAGCCGGTCGATCGGGTCGCGGCGGCGCCAGTACTCCTCCTGGGCCCGCGAGCGGTACTTGGTCGGGTCGTCCGACGTCGTGTGCGCGCCCATGCGATATGTGAACGCCTCGACGAAGGTCGGGCCACCCCCGGTGCGCGCGCGCTCGAGCGCCTCCGCGGTCACGGCGTAGCACGCGAGCACGTCGTTGCCGTCGACCCGGACGCTCGGCACGCCGAAGCCGCCGCCGCGGCGGTAGAGCGGCACGCGCGACTGCTTGGTCGTGGGCTCGGAGATCGCCCACTGGTTGTTCTGGCAGAAGAAGACGACGGGGGCGTTGTTCACGGCCGCGAACACGAGCGCCTCGTTGACGTCGCCCTGCGACGTCGCGCCGTCGCCGAAGTACGTGACGACGGCCGCGTCGCGCTCCGGGTCGCCCGAGCCGACGAGGCCGTCGCGCTGGACGCCCATCGCGTACCCGGTCGCGTGCAGCGCGTGCGACCCGATGACGAGGGTGTACAGGTGCACGTTGTGCGCCGTCGGGTCCCAGCCGCCGTGGTCCACGCCGCGGAAGAGGCGCAGGCGCGCCGTCGGGTCGATGCCGCGCACGTGCGAGACCCCGTGCTCGCGGTAGGAGGGGAAGACGTAGTCCTGCGGCGCGAGCGCGCGGCCGGAGCCGATCTGCGCGGCCTCCTGGCCCTTCGACTGCGCGAACAGGCCGAGCTCGCCCTGGCGCTGGAGCGACGTCGCCTCGTCGTCGAAGCGGCGCGTGAGCACCATGTCGCGGTAGAGCCCGCGCAGCTCGGCGGCGTCCAGGTGGGCGACGCGCTCGCGGTAGCCGTCGGTCTCGGGCGTCGTGACGCGGGCGCCGGCCGGGGTCACGAGCTGGAGCAGGGGGGCGTCGTCGGGACCGCCGGCGACGTCGGGGAGGTCGGGGGGCGTGCTCGCGCCGTCCCGCGCGGCGGTTCTCGCGTCGTTCTCGGTCACGCGACTCTCCTTCGGTGCGGCCCGGCCGTGCGGCCGGCCCGCTCGGGGGCAGGAGGCGCCCGGTCAGGGGCGCCGTCGGAACCTACGTCTCCGTAGCCTACGCAAGCGTAGGCTACGACACCGTAGGTTCGGCTGCCGACGTGTCGCCCAACATCCGTCGCGGCGGGCTGTAGGGAACCTCCAATCCCCACCGGACGACCCCCGCCCCTACGGGGGTCCGCCCTATCGCGAGTACACGCCGCCCGCGCGCAGCGCGTCGCGCTCGCGCAGGACAGGCCAGCGCGAGAACGCGAACACGAGGAACATCACGACGTTGAGGATCGGCACGAGCCCGACGAGGATCCACCAGCCCGAGTAGCCGGCCTTCTGGATGATCCGGACGTAGGCGATGAAGAAGATCACCGCCACCGCGACGTAGACGACCAGTGCGGCGGTGCCGAAGGCCCAGCCGTACTGGTCCACGAACTGGTCGTACTCCACGTTGTCCATGGACGCGAGTGTTCTCGCGCCGACGGGGTCCGGCAACAGGGACCGATTGGGCGCCTGCCCCGGACGGACGGGCTCAGAGCCAGGTGGCGCTCACGCGGAGGAAGAGGTCCGTCGCCTCCGGCTCGCCGACGCTCACGCGCAGGCCCTCGCCCGCGAACGGGCGCACGATCGCCCCGGCCGCGCGGGCCTCTTCGGCGCGCTGCATGGTCCGCTCGCCCAGGTCGAACCACACGAAGTTCGCCTGCGACTCCGGCAGCACCCAGCCCTGGTCGCGCAAGCCCTCGACGAGGCGCGCGCGGTCGGCGACGAGGTGCTCGACCCGCTGGAGCAGCTCGTCGCGCGCGGCGAGTGACGCGATGGCCGCGCGCTGCGCCACGTGGGAGACGCCGAACGGCGTCGACACCGCGCGGATGCCCGCCGCGAGCCGTGGGCGCGCGACGGCGTAGCCCACGCGCAGGCCGGCCAGGCCGTACGCCTTGGAGAACGTGCGGAGCAGCACGACGTTCGGGTGCTCCGCGTACACGGCGAGGCCGTCGGGGGCCTCGGGGTCGCGCACGAACTCGAGGTACGCCTCGTCGAGCACGACCAGCACGTCCGACGGCACGGCCGCGAGGAACGTCTCGAGCTCCTCGCGGTGCACGACCGGACCGGTCGGGTTGTTGGGCGTGCAGACCATCACGACGCGCGTGCGCTCCGTGATCGCCGCGGCCATGGCGGGCAGGTCGAGCCGGCCGACGTCGGCCCCGGTCAGCAACGGCACCTGGACCGACGTCCCGCCCGCGACGGCGACCGCGATCGGGTACGCCTCGAACGACCGCCACGGGTACACGACCTCGTCCCCCGGCTCGACGACCGTCTGCAGCACGTGCGCGAGCACTGCGACCGAGCCGTTGCCCACCACGACCTGGTCGGCACCGACGCCCAGGTCGGCCGCGAGCGCCTCGGTGAGCTCGGTCGCGTACATGTCCGGGTAGCGGTTCACGTCCGCCGCGGCGTCGGCGATCGCCGCGACGACGGACGGCAGCGGCGGGTACGGGTTCTCGTTGGAGGAGAGCTTGAACGCCGCCGCGCCCGGGGCGACGCGGGCACCAGGGACGTAGGCCGGCAGCGCGGCGACGGCAGGACGCAGGGGGACGCGGGGTTCGTGGGCCACGGTCCTCGATCATGCCACCTGCCCGTCGCGGTCCCGGCGGCGCACGGCCCGGCGCCGTGCCCGCGCGGCTCCCGGGTGGCAGGATGCCCGGTATGAGCTTCGTCGTCCGCGTCCTCGTCACCGGCCTCGCGATCTGGCTCACGAGCCTGTTCATCGACGAGCACTTCCAGATCGTCGGCTCCGACACCGCCGGCGGGAAGGTCGTCATCATCCTCGTGGTGGCGCTGCTCTACTCGCTGGTGAACGCCGTCATCAAGCCGATCGTGCAGATCCTGTCCATCCCGCTCTACATCCTCACGCTGGGGCTGTTCTCCCTGGTCGTCAACGCGCTCATGCTCATGCTCACCGCGTGGATCACCGAGCAGACGGACTGGGGCATCCGCATCGTCGGCGGGTTCTGGTGGGCCCTGCTCGCGGCGCTGATCATCGGGCTCATCAACTTCGCCGTCTCGGCCGTGGTGCCCAAGGCCCAGGACCGCTGACCGTCCCCGTCCACCGCGGCGGGGACCGGACGCCCACGGCGATCGGAGCGGTCGTCCGCGGGATGGCAAGGTGAGACGGTGACCGAGACGCCTCGACGCTACCTCCGCGACGACCTCGGGAAGCGGCTGCTCGACGAGTGGGAACGGGCCACCGAGATCGCAGCGGACGACGAGTCCTCCGCAGTGGTGATCTGGCACGCCTGCTGGGCCGAGCTGCCTGACACCGACACCCCGTGGTTCGAGCGTGAGTACGACTTCCCGATCGCCGCGGTTCTCTGCGCCACCCTCGCGGAGTCGCATCTCCGCCAGGGGGCTGCGGACACGGCCTTGGAGTACGCGCGACGCCTGCCTCGGCTCAGCACCAACCCACGAGACACCTCGCCGCACGTCATCCTGGGGATGGCCGCGCTGGACGCGGGACAGGACGAGGAGGCTCTCCGTTCGTTCGACGCGGCACACGGGATCGGCGGCCACCGCGCGTTCACGGAGTATCCGAGCCGGTACTGGACGTTCTACGCGAACAGCCGGGCGGTGTGAGCCCTCGGTCGCGCGAGCCGGGCGGCTACAGCGATCGCGCACCGTCCTCGCCCCCGCCCTCCACGCCGGGCGCGGTCACGTCGCCCTCAGTCGGACCTCCTAGCCACGGCAGGCCCGGGACCCCACGCGACGTCGTGCCCGGCGTCCCCGGGAACGGCACCCCGGGCGCGCCGGGGAACGGCGTGCCCGGCGCCCACGGAGGCGTGAGCGACCGCGGGACCGCCACGTCCCCGACGCAGAACGTGGTGTCGGGGTCGGGCACCAGCCGCGCCTCGTAGACGAGGAGCTCGTCGGCCACCCCGTCGAGCAGCCGCTCGACGTCGGTCAGGTGCTCCTCGAGCCCCCGGTCGCCCACCTCGACGGCGGCGTCCAGCACCTCCTGGTGGAAGGGCACGCTGTGCGGCCACTCGGCCGTCGGCCCGCCGCCCGGTGCCACGAAGGCCCCCGTGACCGTGACCTGGTCCGCCGTCGCACGGTTCTCCGCGCCGTCGGTGTCGGAGATCCCCTCCCCCTGGGTCTCGAGGTGCGTGCCCTTGACGCCGGGAGGGAGGTCGTGGCCGCCGATGGGCGACCCGGCCGTCACGACGTGCCGCACGGCGTACGTGCCGACCGTCGCCGCGGCGACCGTCGACGCGATGATGCCGCCCTGGCTGTGCCCCACCAGCACGACGTCGTCGTCCGGCGCGATCCCGGCCTGCCGCATCGCTTCCTGCACGGCACGCGCGCTGTCTGCCTGCGCCCGCACCGCCGGGTCGTCGTCCATGAGCTGGTAGTTGGACGTCATGTTGAAGACCGACCTCAGGTTGAAGGGCTGCGTTCCGGGGATCGCGACGACCCACGTGGGCGTGCCGTCGTCCTTGACGATCTTCTGGATGCTGAGCGTCGAGTCGGTCTTGAGCGCCTCCACGGCGCCGAGCGCGGACCGCACGTCCGTGGGGGTCGGCAGGTCGTAGGACGGGTCGACGAGGCGGACCTCGGGGTCGCGCAGGAACCGGTCGCGCAGGGGCTGCAGCAGCCCGCGCAGCACCGACGCACCGTTGCCCACCGTGGGCATCTGGTACCACGGGCGATCCACGTCGAACACGCCGATCGCACGGCTCAATGCGCGGATCGTGGCGGGGTGCAGGGACTGCCCCGAGGTGATGAACGGGTACAGGGAAGGGCGGCCCTGCTTTAGCGAGACCCAGGCCCCGACAGTCCCCACGGCCAGGACGGAAGCGACCCCGGCGACCGCCGCCCCGACCGGGCTCAGACCTCCAGCGACCCGGAGAGCGGCGTCCTGCCACAACGCGGCGGCGTCGGCGTCCGCGTCGTCGTACACGCGGACGGCCTGGTGCAGTCGCGCTGCGAGGAACCTCAGCCCTCCCTCCTGCTGCTCCGCGACGCCGATCGCGAGGTCGAAGGCCTCGAGCGCGGCCGCACGTGCCGCACGCACCTCGGCCGACCAGTACGGCGTGGCGTGAGCGCTCCAGGCCGACGCGGCCGGGAACGGCGCCGGCGCCGGCGCCGGCGCCGCGAAGCGTCCCCCGAACGCCGTGGGCGTCGCGGTCGCGACGTCCACGGCGTCCCGCGCGTCCCGGAGCGCGGCCACGGTCCCGGCGACGAGGTCCGCCCGCGAGCCCAGCGCCACCGCCTGCGCGACGACCGCCCCCGTCTCGACCGCGGTCGCTTCCGTGCCACCGCGCACCACGACCACGGGCGCCGGGCGGGGGTCGCTCACGGCACGCCCACCGCGGCGAGCTCGGTCCGGATCCGTGCCACCTCGGCCTCGGCAAGGACGGTGAGCGCGTCCAGGCGCAGGAGGCACGAGTCGAGCAGCATGCCGACGCGGAGCAGACCGCTCCGGCGCTCGGCGGCCGCGTCGTCGTACGACGCGCGGGCGTGACCCGCCCACGGCAGGTCGGGCGCGACGAGCGCGGCACCCGCTCGCGTGACGTCGTCCTGGGCGGTGAGGACCCGGGTCCGGGCGAGGGTGACGCCGAACGGCGCGGCGACGCACGGCGAGGGCGGCGGAGGCGACGAGGAGGACATGGCGAGGACCGTACGCAGAGCCGCGCACCACCCGTCACGGTCGACGGTGCCCTGTGGACGGCCCCCCGGCGGAGCGTCCCTGGGGACGGCCACGAACCCTGCCGTGCCACGGACCGCCCGCCCACCCGGGCCGCGTGCTCGAACTGTGGGAGGCGCGGGCCGCCGTCGGGCACGCGTGGGAGAATCAGGGGCGTGCCCGAGAACCCTGCCGCAGACGCCCCTGCCCGCGTGTCGCTCGCCGAGGTGACCCCGCCGATCGCGCTCGGACCGCTCGACGGCCGCTACCGTGCCGCGGTCGCCCCGCTCGTCGACCACCTCAGCGAGGCCGCGCTCAACCGCGAGCGCGTCCACGTCGAGGTCGAGTGGCTGATCACGCTGTGCAACGGCGTCCAGGCGGTCGACGAGAACGCGGTCCGCCCGGTCGTCCCGGGCGCTCCTCAGCTCTCCGACGCGGAGGTCGCGTACCTGCGCCGCATCCCCGCGACGTTCGGCGGCGAGGAGATCGCCGAGCTCGCCGCGATCGAGCGCGAGACGGTGCACGACGTCAAGGCCGTCGAGTACTTCGTCAAGCGCCGGCTCGCCGCGGCGCCCGACGCCCTGGGCTCGGACACCGTGCTCCCCGGCGTCGGCGAGCTCGTGCACTTCGCGTGCACGAGCGAGGACGTCAACAACCTGTCGTACGCGCTCATGGTGCGCGGCGCGGTCGAGCAGGTGTGGCTGCCCGCCGCGACGGCGCTCGCCGACCAGCTCGCGGACATGGCGCGCGACCTCGCCGACGTGCCGATGCTCTCGCGCACGCACGGCCAGCCCGCGACGCCGACGACGCTCGGCAAGGAGCTCGCCGTCCTCGCGCACCGCCTGCGCCGCCAGCTCCGCCGGGTCGGTGCGGCCGAGTACCTGGGCAAGCTCAACGGCGCGACGGGCACCTACGGCGCGCACACCGTCGCCGTCCCGGGCGTGGACTGGCCGTCGGTGTCGAAGCACTTCGTCGAGGGCCTCGGGCTCACGTGGAACCCGCTGACGACGCAGATCGAGTCCCACGACTGGCAGGCCGAGCTGTACGCCGACGTCGCGCGGTTCAACCGCATCCTCCACAACCTCGCGACCGACGTGTGGACGTACATCTCGCTCGGGTTCTTCACGCAGATCCCCGTGCCGGGCGCGACCGGGTCGTCGACCATGCCGCACAAGGTCAACCCGATCCGGTTCGAGAACGCCGAGGCGAACCTCGAGATCTCCTCCGCGCTGCTCGACACGCTCGGGGCGACGCTCGTCACGTCGCGCCTCCAGCGCGACCTCACGGACTCGACGACGCAGCGCAACGTCGGCCCCGCGTTCGGCCACTCGCTCCTCGCGATCGACAACGTGCGCCGCGGCCTCAAGGCACTCGCCGCGAACGCCGACCTCATGGCGGCGGACCTCGACGAGAACTGGGAGGTGCTCGGCGAACCCATCCAGTCGGCGATGCGCGCGGCGTCGGTCGCGGGCGTCCCCGGCATGGAGAACCCGTACGAGCGCCTCAAGGACCTCACGCGCGGCCAGCGCGTCGACGCCGCGCGCCTGCGCGAGTTCGTCGCCGGCCTCGGCCTGCCCGACGACGTCGCGCAGCGCCTCTCCGACCTCACCCCGGCGACCTACACGGGCCTCGCGGCCCGCCTGGTGACGGACTACCTGGACTGACCGGCCCTGCGCCGAACACGACCTGAGGGCCGTTATCCACGGGATAACGGCCCTCATGTCGTTCTCGTGAGCGCGCAGCGTCGTGCTCGACGGCGCAGGTGTCAGACGGCGGTCGGCTCGCCCGGGCGCGGCGCGTCCGGCCCCGGTGTCCCTCCCGTCGCGGCGAGCAGCGCACGGTGCGAGGCCCGCGCCTCGGAGAGCTCGTCGAGACGGTTGACGGCCCAGCGCAGCACGAGCGGCGCGGCGGTCGCGAGCCCGAGCAGGCCGAGGACGTTGCCGAGGTCCGCCGTCTGGATGCTCACCGTGCCGGACCAGAAGAAGGTCGAGCGGCTCAGCACCATCGCGAGCGCGAGCCCGCCGAGCACCGGGACCGCCTGCCGAGTCCGGCGCCCCAGCAGGGCGGCGCCAAGGAGCACGACCACCGGCGCAGCGAGCGCCTGGAGCGTCCACGAGACCAGGGCACCGCCCGACCACCACGGCGTCCCGAGGTGCGCCGCGTCGGCGGAGGTCGCGGCGACGAAGGCGCCGAGGACCAGCGCCATGGCCCCGACCGTCGCCGCCCGGAGCGCGACCGGCTCGGCACCGACCCGGCACGTCCGCCGCGCGGCGAGCACACCCGCGTACGCGACGAGTCCGCCGACCCACGGTGCGTCGAGGTACGCGGCAAAGGCGCTGCCCGCCGCGACCGACACGACGAGCACGGCCACGCCCACCCCGGCGGCGAGCACCGCGACCACGAGCCCGACGCGTCGCGCGCCGACGAGCATGAGGGCGACCGCTGCGAGCCACAGGGCCCACATCAGCGCCGTCGGGACGGTCGCCACGAGCGGCGCGCTGCCCTCCGGGCCCAGCATCGCCCGGACGATCGCGGCAGCGAACGCGACGACGCGCACCGCCATGACCACGAGCACGGCCGGGAGCAGCACGAACAGCAGCCCGGTCGCCGCCCGTCGTTGGCTCGGCGTCGAGCCCAGCGGCGCGAGCAGCCACTCCCGGGCGGCGGCGCGCACCAGGTCCCACCGCTCGGCGCGGGTCGGGCGCGACTGTCCGGGCTGCGCGCCGTCGAGCAGATGACCGAGCATCTCGGCCTCGTGCGCCCGCCGGTAGGTGTACGGGAAGAGCCGCAGGAGGCGGCGGTAGTCCCGGACGAGGACGGGTGCGACGAGCACCGTCGCGCCGGGCTCCGCCGTCGGCTTCCCCGCGACCTGTGCGGCCGCCGACCCGTCACCCGCCGCGCGGAGACCTTCCCCCCGGTCCCCGCTCATGCCGGCACCGCCCCGCCGTCGGTGAGGCCGCCCCGGGCGACGTCGCGCGCGGGGGCGCCGCCTCGCGCCGCCGCGGACGCACGGCGTCGGGCGCCGAGCCGCTCGAGCGCGCGGCGCGCCTGCGCCTCGGCGCGCTCGGCCTCGGTGGCGAGGCGCGACCCGCCCTCGGTGGTGAGCCGGTAGTAGCGGCGCAGGCGCGAGTCGACGACCTCCTCGTGGTCCACCTCGACGAGCCCGGCGGCGACGAGCCGGTCGATCGCTCCGTAGAGCGTCCCGGCACGCAGCGTCACGCGCCCGTCGGAGCTGGACTCGACGTCCTGCGCGATGCCGTAGCCGTGCAGCGGACCGGCCGCGAGCGCGGACAGGACGAGGAACGCGGGTTCCTGGAGCGGTTTGGATGACATGGCCACGAACATACCCTCGTGACGAATCTATGGACGGCGACACGCCGCAGCGCGAAACGTTTCGCACCCTGCCCGGTGCTCCCCGGCCGTCCCTACCGTGGCAGTGTCCTGACCCCGAGGCGACGGAGCCCCGAGCATGAGAGCGACCTCCTCCACCCGACGACCCCGTGCGGCGACGTTCGTCGCCGCCGTCGCGACCCTCGCGACGCTGGGCGCCACGGCGACCGCCGGCGCGGCGATCGCGACGTCCGGCGCGGCCGCGCCCTCCGCGGCCTGCACGGTCGACTACCGCATCACGAGCTCGTGGTCCGGCGGCTTCCAGGCCGACGTCACCGTCACGAACCTCGGCGCCGCGCGCTCGGGCTGGGAGCTGGCCTGGGACCTGCCGGCGGGCGAGAGCATCAGCCAGCTCTGGAACGGCACGCTCGTGCGCGACGGCGGCCGTGTCACCGTGGGCGACGTCGGCTGGAACGCGTCGCTCGCCACGGGCGGCAGCGCCTCCTTCGGCCTCGTGGGCACGGCCGCGTCCGCTCCGGCCGTGCCCACGAGCTTCACGCTCGACGGCGTCGCGTGCGGCGGCGACGCCCCGCCCGACCCCACCGACCCGCCGGACCCCACCGACCCGCCCGAGACGCCGGGCGACGTGACGTTCCACGTGGACGAGACGAACCAGGCGTGGGAGGCCTGGCAGTCGGCGTCGGGCACGGACCGGGACCTGCTCGCGAAGATCGCGCTCACGCCGCAGTCGTCGTGGGTCACCGACGCGGACGCACAGGTGTCGCGCGCCAAGGTCGCCGCGTTCACGAGCGCGGCCGCGGCCGAGGGAGCGACGCCGCTCCTGACGATCTACGCGATCCCCGGCCGCGACTGCGGCTCGCACTCGGGCGGTGGCACCGCCGAGGCCGCGTACCGGAGCTGGGTCCAGACGGTCGCGTCGGGCATCGTCGGCGAGCCGTGGGTGGTCCTCGAGCCCGACGCCCTCGCCCAGCTCGGCGACTGCTCCGGCCAGGGCGACCGCGTGGGCATGCTCCGCGACGCGGCGCACATCCTGACCGACGCCGGCGCGCGCGTCTACGTCGACGCGGGCCACTCGGCGTGGCTGAGCCCGGCGACCGCCGCGGCCCGCCTCCAGCAGGTGGGCCTCGACCACGCCGTCGGGTTCGCGCTCAACACGTCGAACTACCGCACGACGGCCGAGTCGCGCGCGTACGGCGAGCAGGTCGCCGCGCTGCTCGGCGGGGACGTGTCGTTCGTCGTCGACACGTCGCGCAACGGCAACGGGAGCAACGGCGAGTGGTGCAACCCCCGGGGTCGCGCGCTCGGCGACCAGCCGCGCGCGGTCGACGACGGCACGCACCTCGATGCCCTGCTATGGGTCAAGCTGCCCGGCGAGAGCGACGGGTCGTGCAACGGCGGGCCGCCCGCCGGACAGTGGTGGCAGGAGGTCGCGCTCGAGCTGGCGCGCAACGCGTCCTGGTGACACGACGCCGTCGAGCACGACCCTGCTCGCCCTCGACCACGAGATTGCTGCCGTTATCGTCCCGATAACGGCAGCAATGTCGTGCTCGGCGTCCGACCGGGGCGGGCGGGGGCGGGTCCGCAGCGAGCGCGGTTCGCTGGTCGGTGTGACGATCGTCTGTGCCGGGCCCCGCCCGGCACGATCGTCCTTCGCCGGAACTGGGGCCGCGCGAGGGGCAGGCCCGACGGCGCGTGGCTCGCTGGGTGCGCCACGCGCCGTCGGGGGTCCCGGCGTCGTGAGCTGTCGACGCCGGACGGCGGCGCGGGGACAGGCCGGTGGAGATGGCACAGT
>NZ_LUAZ01000034.1:0-49149 GCF_001647255.1 Cellulosimicrobium sp. I38E | reverse complement strand
CGGCTCGTGAGTCGCTCGGTCATGGACGGGCCTCCGGAGGCCCGTCCATGACCGAGCGACTCACGAGCCGCGTCCGCCTCGACCGGCGCTACCTCCCGGTGCTCGGCACGTTCGCGGTGCTCGCGCTCATGCTGGTGGTGGGCGGCAGCCGGTACGAGAACTTCCTCTCGGCCCGCGTCCTCTCCAACCTCTTCATCAACAACTCGTTCCTCATCGTGCTCGCGGTCGGGATGACCTTCGTCATCCTCACGGGCGGCATCGACCTGTCGGTGGGCGCGGTCGTGGCGCTCTCGGGCATCACGACGGCGTCCCTGCTCCAGAGCGGCTGGCCCGTCGCCGTCGTGCTCCTCATCTCGGTCCTCATCGGGACCGTCCTCGGCCTCGCGGTCGGGTTGATGGTGCACGTCTTCGACATCCAACCGTTCATCGCGACCCTCGCGGCGATGTTCCTCGCGCGCGGCTTGTGCTACGTGATCTCGCTCCAGTCGATCCCCATCACCGACGAGTCGTTCGTGGCCCTCGCGGGCTGGAGCCAGGAGATCGGCGACGGCTGGCGGATCACGACCGCGGTCATCATCTCCCTGGTCGTCGTCGCGATCGCGTTCTACGTGCTGCACTACACGCAGTTCGGCCGCACCGTCTACGCGATCGGTGGCGGCGAGCAGTCGGCGATGCTCATGGGCCTTCCCGTCGCGCGCACCAAGGTGCTCGTGTACGTGGTGAGCGGCACGTGCGCCGGCATCGGCGGCCTGCTCTTCGCGATGTTCTCGCGGTCCGGCTACTCGCTCACCGGCGTGGGCATGGAGCTCGACGCGATCGCGGCCGTCGTCATCGGCGGCACGCTGCTGACGGGCGGGACGGGCTTCGTGCTCGGGTCCGTGCTGGGCGTGCTCGTGCTCGGCCTCATCCAGACGATCATCACCTTCGAGGGCACGCTGAGCTCGTGGTGGACCAAGATCGTCATCGGCGTGCTGCTCCTGGTCTTCGTGATCCTGCAGCGCGTGCTGGTCGTCAGGCGGAGGTGAGCCGGCGGTGCCGGGTCCGCCCGCGCGACGTCCTCGGACGTCACGAGGGCGCGGGCCCGGCGCCGCGGCCGTCTGCCCGGGCCCTCGCCCGGGATCACCGGAGCTGGACGGGGGCCGGCACCCCTGGGTCGGCCGGGCACGCGCCCGGCCGGCGGAGTGTCACGACACGTCCCTTGTCGAATGTGAGCGTTCACACTAGGCTCGGCCACGATCCTGTTAACGCTCACACGCGATGACGCGTGTCTCTCGACGATGAGAGGAAGCCCATGGATACGTCCCTTCACCCTCCACGACCCAGGACGGCTCACCGCCGGAGGGCGGTCGCGCTCGCGCTCGTGACCGGCCTGGTCGGCACCGTCGCGCTCGCGACGTCGCTGCCCGCCTCGGCCGCGGAGCCCGACCTGCCCGACGACGCGCGGGTCGACGCGTTCGACGGCTCCGCGCTCGGCGCGGACTGGACCGTCGTCAACCCCGTGCCCGAGGCGCTCGCCGTCTCCGGCGGGGCGCTGCGGCTCACGTCCCAGCCGGGCGACACCTACCAGGACGCGAACAGCGCCAAGAACGTCGTCCTGATGGACGTGCCCGCCGGTGACTTCACCGTCGTCACCCGGCTCGAGGCACCGGTCGCCTCCGTCTACCAGGGCGCGGGGCTCATCGCGTGGCAGGACATGGACAACTACGTCCGGTCGGGCCTGACCTTCGTGGGCAGCCTCTCGCCGTCGGGCCGCGCGATCGAGAACGACGTCGAGACCGGCGGCGTGTTCTCCGCCGCCGCGTTCACCGACCGCCCGGGGTCCACGGGCGAGACGCTGCGCATGCAGCGCACCGGCGACACGATCGCGACGAGCTACTGGGACGGCGCCGCGTGGCAGCCCGCGGGCTCCGTGACCGTCGACTTCCCGACCACGCAGGTGGGCCTCTACGCGCTCGCCGCGCAGAACGGCGCGGCGCACACCGCGGCGTTCGACTACGTCGCGCTCCAGACCGCCGAGGGTGCCGACCAGGTGCCCGACGGCACGTTCACGCTCGCGGGCCCGGGCGACGCCCGGTACCTCGTGGCGACCGACGACGGCCTCGCCCTCGACGACGAGCGCCCGGCGACGACGGTCGCGCTCGCCGCGACGGCGGTCGACGGCGCCGAGGGCACGTCGCCGGTGACGCTCGCCGTCGACGACCGGCCCGTCGTCGTCTCGGACGCGTCCCGGCTCTCCCTCGGGGCCGCGGGCGACGACGCCACCGCGCTGCGGCTCACCGACGCGGGCGGCGGCAAGGTCTGGCTGCGCAGCGCGGCGGATCCCGAGCAGTACGCCGGCGTGCGTGCGTCCGACGGCGCGCTCGTCCTCGGCCCGCGCGACGCGGCCACGAAGCTCACGATCACGCCCGCCACGAGCGCCGACCACGAGATCACCGTGGACCTCGCCGGCGAGCGCACGGAGATGAGCGACGAGCTCTACGGCATCTTCTACGAGGACATCAACTACGCGGCGGACGGCGGGCTGTACGCCGAGCTCGTGCGCAACCGGTCGTTCGAGTTCAACAACCAGGACAACGGGTCGTTCACCGGGCTCACGGCGTGGAGCGCCGCGAACCGGGGCGGCGCGACGGCGACGACGCAGGTCGTGAACGACGCCGGGCGGCTCAACGCGACGAACCGGAGCTACCTCAACCTCACGACGACCGCGGCGGGCGCCGGGGTGCGCAACGCCGGGTACAACACGGGCCTGTTCGTCGAGGAGGGGGAGTCGTACGACTTCTCCGTCTGGGCGCGGTCGGCGACGGCGCAGACCGTCACCGTGCGCGTCGAGGACAACGCCGGGACCACGGCGTACGCGACCGGCCAGGTCGCCGTCGACGGCTCGAACGCGTGGAAGAAGTACGACGTCGCGCTCACCGCGACGGGCACGACGAACGCCGGGCGGCTCGCGCTGCTCTCGGGCGCTGCGGGCACGCTCGCGCTCGACCAGGTCTCGCTCTTCCCGCAGGACACGTGGGTCGGCCCGGTCAACGGGCCGTCGGTGCTCCGCAAGGACCTCGCCGAGAAGATCGACGCGCTCGACCCGCAGTTCCTGCGGTTCCCCGGCGGCTGCGTGACGAACGTCGGCACGTTCCGCACGTACGAGGAGTCGGGCTTCACCGACCGTCGCCGCACGTACCAGTGGAAGGAGACGATCGGCCCGGTCGAGGAGCGCGCGACCAACTGGAACTTCTGGGGCTACAACCAGTCGTACGGCATCGGGTACCTCGAGTACTTCCTCTTCGCCGAGGACCTCGGCGCGACCCCGCTGCCCGTGGTGTCGGTCGGCGCCAACGGCTGCGGCAGCACCATCCCCGAGATGAAGGACCCCGCGCAGATCCAGCGCTGGGTGGACGACACGGTCGACCTCATCGAGTTCGCCAACGGCGACGTGACGACCGAGTGGGGCGCCGTGCGCGCCGGGCTCGGGCACCCCGAGCCGTTCGGCCTGAAGTACATCGGCCTCGGCAACGAGGAGAACACCAAGACGTTCGAGGCCAACTTCCCGGCGTTCCGCGACGCGATCGCGGCCGCCTACCCGGACATCCAGATCATCTCGAACTCCGGTCCGGACGACACGGGCCAGCGCTTCGACGAGCTCTGGGAGTTCAACCGCGAGCAGGACGTCGACCTCGTCGACGAGCACTACTACAACGACCCGCAGTGGTTCCTCGAGAACGACGAGCGCTACGACTCCTACGACCGCGAGGGGCCGCACGTGTTCCTCGGCGAGTACGCGTCGCGCGGCAACACGTTCGCCAACGCGCTCGCGGAGGCGTCGTTCATGACCGGTCTGGAGCGCAACTCCGACGTCGTGCGGCTCGCGTCGTACGCTCCGCTGCTCGCCAACGAGTCGTACGTCCAGTGGTCGCCCGACGCGATCTGGTTCGACAACGACGAGTCGTGGGGCTCGGTGAACTACTACGTCCAGCAGCTGTTCTCCGCGAACGCCGGCGACGAGGTCGTGCCCAGCACGCACTCCGGCCCGGCGCCGGCCGACGCGACGCTCGACGGCGGCGTGTTCCTCTCCACGTGGAACACGGCCGCGCAGTACGACAACGTCCGGGTGACCGACAACGCGAGCGGCGACGTGCTCTTCGCGGACGACTTCGAGTCCGGTGCGTCGCAGTGGGAGCCGCAGACCGGGACGTGGGCCGCGCAGGACGGCGCCTACGTGCAGTCGGCGACGAACGTCACCGACGCCCGCTCGATCGTGGCCGGGGCGTACGCGAAGGACTGGTCGAGCTACACGCTCGAGCTCGACGCGCGCAAGACGTCCGGCGCCGAGGGCTTCCTCGTCGGCTTCGCCGCCGGCGGCCCGAACGACTACTACTGGTGGAACCTCGGCGGGTGGAACAACACCCGCCAGGCGCTCCAGCGCGCGTCGGGCGGGAGCGCCAACGAGGTGAAGGCGGTCGAGAACCACAGCATCGAGGCCGGCCAGCCGTACCGCGTCAAGGTCGTCGTCGAGGGCTCGACCATCGAGCTCTACCTCGACGGCGAGCTCCAGATGTCCTACGAGCAGCCGTCGACCAAGTCCCTCTACCAGGTCGTCACGCGCGACGACGACACGGGCGACGTCGTCGTCAAGGTCGTCAACCCCACCGCGACCGCGGCGCGCACGCAGGTGCACGTCGAGGGTTCTGAGGGCATCGCGTCCGAGGCGACGGTCACGGAGATGGTGGGCGCGCCGTCGGACACCAACACCAAGGCCGACCCCGAGCGGGTCGTCCCGGTCGAGCGGACGCTGACGGGCGTGGGGGAGGAGTTCTCCTACGAGTTCCCCGCGCACTCGATCACGTTCGTCCGGCTGCACGCGTCCGACGCGGCACCCGAGCTCGACCTCGCGGTCGAGGCCTCGCCGCGCTGCCTCGCGGGCAAGGCGTACGTCGCCGTGCGCGCGACGAACGGCGAGGACGTCCCGGTCTCGGTGACGCTCGCGACGCCGTTCGGGCAGAAGGCGTTCGCGGAGGTGGCGCCGGGCAAGAACGCGTACCAGTCGTTCGCGGCACGCGCGACGTCGGCCCCGGCGGCCGTCGCGACGGTGACGGGCACGGCGACGCTCGACGGCGAGCAGGTCACCTCGACCGTCGACGTCGCCTACGACGCGCTCGACTGCGGCTGAACGACGCCGAGGTAGAACCGCAGGTCGCGAGGTAGAAGCCCCCGGGCTCTACCTCGCGACCGCGGGATCTCCCTCGCGAGAGCCTGCTTCCCTCGTGGCCGGTCCGGCGGGCCACGAGGGCGCGGCCCGCGCGTCGTGCGCGGGCCGCCTCGCACGACCGCGCGACGACGTCGTCGCGCGACGAGCTGCACGACACCGCACGTCCTGACGCCCGGGCGACGGCGCCCGCGCGCGACCTTGAGGAGCAACGATGCACCCCCGACCGACCGACGGCGCCCGCCGTCGACCCGGCGGCGCGACCCGGCTGGCCGCCGTGGCGGCCGCCGCCGCGCTCGCCCTGACCACCTGGGCGCCGTCCGCCGTCGCGGCCGACGCCCTGCCTGACCCGGTCCTCGACCTCGGGTTCGAGGGCGACGTCAGTGACGCCGGCCCGCTCGACCACCCGGTGACGTTGAAGGGCCACAACGGGACCGCGCCCACGGGCTACTCGTACGTCGAGGGCGTCGACGCCCGGGGGCAGGCGCTTCGCCTCGCCGGGAGCACGTACCTCGACCTCGGGTCGTCGGCCGCGCTGCAGCCCGAGGACCTCACGCTCTCGTTCTGGGTGGAGCCCAGCGGGAAGCTGTCCGGCGAGCACGTCATCACCTGGAACAAGCGGGCCTACAACTCCGACGGCTGGTACCTCTCGTCCGAGTCGGACACGGTGCCGCTCGCGCTGTCGGTGGGCCCGGCGTCGGGCCAACCGTACAAGGTGCGGGTCGCGAGCTCCGACCGCGCGGCGTTCTTCCCCGCGGACGAGTGGACGCACGTCGTCGTCACGTACGACCGCGCGACGAAGGACGTCGCGTTCTACCGCAACGGCGAGAAGGTCCCGTCCACGGTAGCCAACGCGGTCGCCGGCGACGCGACGGGCGTGCTCGGCTCCGACCCGGCCCTGCCCAAGACGATCGGGTTCAACGGTCCGCAGTACAACGGCGCCTACCTCAAGGCCGCCCTCGACGACTACCGCCTGTACGACGCCGTCGCGGACCTGGGCGACGTGGTCGGGCTCTACGAGGAGAGCGGGCGCACGGTGGACCGCGACGCGATCGCCCAGGACGACGCCGACGCGCTGTCGCTGCCCGAGCGCGCGACCGTCGCGCTCGTGCTGCCGACGACGGGATCGCGCGGCTCGACCGTGACGTGGCGGTCGTCGCACCCCGAGGTCGTCGCGACCGACGGGACCGTGGTCCGGCCGGCGATCGGGGAGGACGACGCGCACGTCACGCTCACGGCGACGGTGCGGTACCTCGACGGGGAGCCGGTGACGCGCGACCTCGAGGTCGTCGTGCCCGCCCTCGTCGACGAGACGCCGCTCGAGGAGACCGCGCTGCCGTCCGTGCTGCTCTCCGACGACTTCCTCCAGAACGCCGCGGCGAAGGAGCACGAGTACCTGCTGAGCCTCGACTCCGAGACGTTCCTCTACGAGTTCTACAAGGTCGGCGGGCTCATCCCGACCACCTCCGCCGGGTACGGCGGCTGGGAGCGCAGCAACGCCGTGAACTTCCGCGGGCACGCGTTCGGGCACTACCTCTCGGCGCTCGCGATGTCCTGGTCCTCGACGCCGGACGAGGCGACGAAGGACGCGCTGTTCACCGAGATCGAGGAGGGCGTCGGAGGGCTCGCCCGCGTGCAGGACGCGTACGCCGCCGCGCACCCCGGCTCGGCCGGATACGTCTCCGCGTTCCGCGAGTCGATCCTCGACCAGGTGCAGGGCACCGGGACGTCGGACGAGAACGTCATCGTGCCCTGGTACAACCTGCACAAGGTGCTCGCCGGGCTGCTCGACGTCGCCGAGTACGTGGACGGCCCCGTCGGGGACCAAGCGCTCGCCGTGGCGACCGACTTCGGGCTCTACGTGCAGGGGCGCGTGGCGAAGCTGCCGAGCACCGACGTCATGCTGCGCACCGAGTACGGCGGCATGAACGAGGCGCTGTACGAGCTGTTCGACCTCACGGGCGACGTGCGCATCAAGGAGGCGGCCGAGGCGTTCGACGAGGTCGCGTTCTTCCGCCAGCTCGCCGCGGGCCAGGACGTCCTGCCCGGCAAGCACGCCAACACGCAGATCCCCAAGCTGCTCGGGGCGCTGAAGCGCTACCGGGTGTTCACGCAGAATCCGGAGTACTACGCGCTGCTCACGCCGGCGGAGAAGGAGGAGCTGCCGATGTACCTCGCGGCGGCGGAGAACTTCTTCGACATCGTCGTGCGCGACCACACGTACGTCACCGGTGCGAACAGCCAGGCGGAGCACTTCCACGCACCCGGCTCGCTGCACGAGCGCGCCGACGAGCAGGGCACCGCGCGCAACGCCGAGACGGCCGAGACGTGCAACGAGTACAACATGCTCAAGCTCGCGCGCGAGCTGTTCAAGCTCAGCAAGGACGTGCGGTACGCGGACTACTACGAGAACGCGTTCATCAACACGATCCTCGCGTCGCAGAACCCGGAGACCGGGACGACGACGTACTTCAACCCCATGGCGTCGGGCTACCACCGCGTCTACAACCTGCCGTTCACCGAGTTCTGGTGCTGCACCGGCACGGGCATGGAGAACTTCTCCAAGCTCGGCGACTCCATCTACTTCACCGGCCAGGGCTCGGTGTGGGTCAACCTGTTCTTCTCCTCGACGGTCGAGCACGCCGAGCAGAACCTGCGGCTCACGCAGGAGGCGAACCTGCCGAACGAGGACACGGTGACGTTCCGCGTCGACGCGCTCGACGGCGGTGCGGTCGCCGGGGACGCGACGCTGCGCCTGCGCGTGCCGTCGTGGATCGCGGGCGAGCCCGCGGTCGAGGTGAACGGCGCCGCCGTCGAGCCGCATGTGTCGCGCGGGTACGTCGTGCTGCCCGTCGCCACGGGCGACGTCGTCCGGTACACGATGCCGATGGCGGCGTCCGTCGTCGACACCCCGGACAACCCGTACTTCGTGGCCTTCCGGTACGGGCCGGTCGTCCTCTCCGCGAACCTCGGGGAGGTCCCCGAGCCGGCGTGGCAGGGCACGGGCATCCTCGTCCGCTCCGCCACGCGCGACGCCGACGCGCAGACGACCATCACGGCGGCGAACATGGGCGCCGACGAGTGGAAGGAGCGCATCGCCGAGAACCTCGTGCGGGTCGAGGACGACGCCGAGGGCCGGGTGCAGCTCGAGCTGCGGAACACCGCCGACGGCGGCCACCTCGTCTTCACGCCCCACCACACCAACTGGGACGTGACGTACGGGCTGTACCTCCACCTCGACGAGCCGGACTCGGCCGCGTCGCAGGAGCGCATCCTGCGCGCCAAGCAGGAGCTGCGCGACGCCGACCGCACCGTCGACAGCCTCACGAGCTTCGACAACAACAACTTCGAGAACGCGAAGAACCTCAAGCAGAGCGGGTCGTCGGTCGGGACGTTCTCCGGCCGCCAGTTCCGCCACGCGAACGGCACGGGCTGGTTCAGCTACGACCTCATGGTCGACCCGGCGTCGGCCTCGAACCACCTGGGCGTCACGCTCTACTCGGGCGACCAGGGCCGCGTGTTCGACGTGTACGTCAACGACGAGAAGCTGAAGACGATCACCACGGTCGCGAACGCGCCGACCAAGGACGAGCAGGGGTTCTACGTCGACACGACGCAGCTCCCGGCGAAGTACCTCGAGATCGGCGACGGCACGCGCTGGAAGGTCGACAGCGCGGGCGAGTACGTGCTCGACGAGGACGGCGAGCGCATCCCCGTGGTCACCGTGCGCTTCCAGGCGACGGGCGGCTGGGCCGGAGGCGTGTTCGGCGTCCGGGTCGACCGCGCGGCGTCGTACGACGCGACGCCCGGGCTCGCGGCGCTCGCGTTCGACACCGGGTCGCTCGCCCCGGCGTTCGACCCGGCGGTGACGGACTACACGCTCACCGTGCCCGCGGGCACGACGAGCGTCGTGCTCGACGCCGACCCGCACGTGCCGAGCGGCCTGGTCCGCGTCGACGGCGTGCTCGTCGACGACACGCAGGGTCGCGTCGTGCCGCTCCCTGCGGACGGGTCGGGGCGGACCGTGGAGGTCGTCGGCGTCGCGCAGGACCACGAGACGGCCACGACCTACCGGGTCGAGATCGTGCCGGGGACGACGGCCGTCGTCCCGCTCGACGTCGAGGTCTCGTCGCGCTGCCTCGCCGGCAAGGCCTACGTGGCGGTCCGGGCGACGAACACGGGCGTCACCCCGGTGGACGTCACCCTGACGACGCCGTACGGGGAGAGGTCGTTCACTGCCGTCGCCCCGGGCGCGAGCGCCTACCAGTCGTTCGCGTCGCGCGCGACGACGGTCCCCGCCGGCACCGCGACGGTCTCCGCGACGGCGGTGCTCGACGGCGACCACGCCACCACCACCTACGACGTCGACATCGAGCCGCGCACCTGCGGCTGAGCGACCCGCGCGCCGCACGGCGTCCTCGCGGTCGGTCCGACGGGCCGCGGGGACGCCGCACGGCAATGACGCGGCGCCTTTCGATATCGGTACCGACATCGATATCCCTCAGATGAGCCCCACGACGGCAGGACCTCGACGAGGAGGAAGAACATGAGCAGACACCGGAGACGACGAGCCGCGGCGACGGTCGTGGCGGGCGTGCTGGCGCTCGGGGCGAGCCTGCCCGCGGCGCACGCCACCGCGACGGCCGACGACGAGCAACCGGCGGCGAGCGCCCTCACCGGGCTGACCACGACGGACCGCGGCGACGGGACCTACGACATCCCGCTCCTGCGCAGCGACGTCCCCGACATCAGCGTCACGCGCGTCCCCGCGGCCGAGAACGACGAGGGCCGCGACCTCTACTACATGATCAGCACGACGATGCACCTCGCCCCGGGTGCGCCGATCATGAAGTCGTACGACCTCGTGAGCTGGGAGATCGTCGGCTACGTCTACGACCGGCTCGGCGTCGGCGACGTGTCGTCGCTGCGCAACGGGAAGAACGGCTACGGCAACGGGCAGTGGGCGTCCTCGCTGCGCTACCGCGACGGCACGTTCTACGTGGTGTTCAACACCAACGACCTCGGGGGGTCGTACCTCTTCCGCACTGACGACGTCGAGCACGGCGCGTGGGAGCGCACGGCGCTCGGCCGGGGGTTCCACGACCCGTCGCTGTTCTTCGACGAGGCCGACGGGGGGACGCCCTACATCTTCTACGGCTCGGGCGCGACGAGCGCCGTCCGGCTGAACGACGACCTCACCGCGATCGAGGCGGACTTCCCGAACATCTTCCGCGCCGCGGACTACGCGGGCGAGCCGTTCGTCGGCGGGCTGTTCGAGGGCGCGCAGGTGCACTACATCGACGGCGAGTACTACGTCGCGATCATCACGTGGCCCAGCGGCCAGAACCGGCAGGAGGTGCTGTTCCGCTCACCGCACCTCCTGGGCCGCTACGAGACCGCCGACGGCTCGAACCCGTACGAGGCGCGCAGCGCGCTGAACTCCGACGGGTTCGCCCAGGGCGGGCTGGTCGAGGTGCCCGACGGCGCGGGCGGCTACGAATGGTGGGGGATGTTCTTCCGCGACACCTACCCGCTCGGCCGCATCCCCGCGCTCATCCCCGCGACGTGGGAGGACGGCTGGCCCACGTTCGGCGACGACGGCGCCGTCCGCGTCGGCGACACGTTCGCCAAGCCGATCGTGCTGGACCCGGCGACCGAGCGCCGGGAGCGGCTGAAGAGCATCGTCGCCTCCGACGACTTCGCGAACGACGCCGAGCACCGCGCGTTCAGCGACACCGTCTGGGAGGTCCCCGACGCGCCCACGTACGACGAGTCGCTGCTCGGCGTCGAGCTCGTCGCCAACCCCGGGTTCGAGGACGCCGGGACCGCGCCGTGGGCCGCGCAGTTCGGGGCGACGCTGTCGCGCGAGACGAGCGGCGCCGCGTCGGGCACGGCCGCGCTGCGCGTCGCGGGCCGGACGCTCAACGGCTCCGGCCCGAACCAGCAGCTCGGCGGGAAGATCCAGGCGGGCGTGACCTACGAGGTCTCGGCCCGGGTCCGGTACGCCACGGGGCCCTCGACGGTCCGCTTCAACCTGGTCGCCGACTGGGGCGCAGGCGTGAAGACCCTGGCCTGGGCGGACGCGACCCCCGGGGAGTGGGCCACGGTCAGCGGCACCTACACCGTCCCGCAGGACGCGGACGTCCGAACCTTCAAGCTCGCGGTCGAGACGCCGTGGGGCAACCCGCAGCCGCCGTCGTCGAGCGTCGAGTACCTGCTCGACGACGTCTCCGTGGTCGGCCGCGCGCCGGACGTCGAGACACCCACGCTCGAGGAGGTGTCGTACAACGGCTCGGACCTCGACCTCGCGTGGCAGTGGAACCACGCGCCGGACAACCGGTACTGGTCGCTCACCGAGCGCGAGGGCTGGCTGCGCCTGACCAACGGGCACGTCGTGACCGGCGAGGCGGAGTACACGAAGGCGCCCGGACGCGACCTCACGTATCTCGAGGAGGCGCGCAACACCCTCGGTCAGCGCACGTTCGGCCCGACGTCGTCGGCCCAGACGAGGCTCGACGTCTCCGGCATGCTCGACGGCGACGTCGCCGGCCTCGCCGTCTACGGGCGCAGCTTCGCGTACGCGGGCGTCCAGCAGGTCGACGGCGAGCGCACGCTCGGTCTGGTCACCCGGCTCCAGCCGTTCACCGACACGATCGACCGCGAGGCGGTCGAGTCGTTCGTCCCCGGGTCGCAGGTCCCGCTGGGCGAGCGCACGGACGTGCACCTCAAGGCGGACGCGGACTTCGCCTCGCCGAACGGCCAGCTCTGGGTGCAGTACTCCTACAGCCTCGACGGGCGGACCTGGCAGCCGCTCGGTGCGCGCCAGGGGCCGCTCGTCATGGACTGGAGCCTGTCCCACTTCATGGGGTACCGGTTCGGCCTCTTCTCCTACGCCAAGGAGCAGACCGGCGGGCACGTCGACTTCGACCACTTCCTCCTGAGCGACGTGCTCGACGCGGACGGCGGCGCCGACCGGACGGCGCTCGACGCCGTCGTCGCCGAGGCCGAGGGGCTCGACCCGGCGGACTACACGGTCGAGTCGTGGTCCGCCGTCGAGAAGGGGCTCGCGTCGGCACGGGCCACGACCGCGCCGTCGACGCAGAACGAGGCGGACGCACCCGCGCGGGCGCTCGCGCTCGCCGTCGCGTCCCTCGTGCGGGCCGACGCCGCCGAGGTCGAGTTCACGGTCGAGGCGAGCGTGCGCGCTCTGGCGGGGAAGGACTACGTCGCCGTGCGCGTGACGAACGCCGAGGCCGTGCCCGTGGACGTCGTCGTCACCACGCCGTACGGCAGCCGGTCGTTCGCCGACGTCGAGTCGGGCCGCAACGCCTACCAGGCGTTCCCGAGCCGCCTCACGAGCGTCCCGGCGGGCGAGGTGACGGTCTCGGTCACCCGCTCGACCGACGGGTCCACCGCGACCCGCACGGTCGCGTACGGCAGCTGACCCTGCCGCTGATCCGCCGGCGGGCCGCCCGGGCGGCCCGCCGGTGCCGACGAGAGGAGGCGCAGGACGACGGCGCGAACCGCCGTCGGCACGATCGTCCGCGCGAGACGCGCGGACGCGCAGGACACCCACATCGATCGAGGAGGATCCATGGACACGCACCACCGCAGACGACGTCGCCTGCGCGGCGCCGTCGCCGGGGCCGCGCTCGCGACGCTGCTCTCCGCGTCGCTCGCCGCGCTGCCGTCGTACGCCGCGGACGAGGAGCTGGTCGTCAACGGCGGCTTCGAGGACGGCACGACCGGCTGGTTCGTCAACAACGGCAACGCGACCGACAAGGCCGTGCTGTCGACCACCGACCAGGCGTTCGCGGGCGCGGCCGCGGCCCTGACCACCGAGCGCGCGACGACCGGCTCCGGTCCCATGCAGGACCTCAGCGGCAAGGTCCGCGCGGGCGAGACGTACGAGCTCACCGCGAGGATCCGGTACGACGCCGCCGCGGCCCCGGCCACCAAGCAGTTCTTCGCCACGATGCACTACGGCGGCGGGTCGTACACCAACCTGGTGAGCGTCACCGCGACCAAGGGCCAGTGGGCGACGTTCGACGGCCGGTTCACGATCCCGGCCGACCAGAACGTCGGCACCGCGCGGCTGTTCTTCGAGACGCCGTGGACGAGCAACCCGTCCGCCGACCCGGCGACGCACCTCATGGACTTCGTGCTCGACGACGTCTCCGTCGTCGGCGCGGCCCCGCCCGGGCCGCCCTCGAAGACGATCGAGGTGCTCGGCAAGCTGCCCGGCGAGCACAACCCGCTCATCTCCCACAAGTTCGGGGCCGACGGGTTCGGGTTCGTCGAGGACGGGCGCGTGTACATGTACATGACGAACGACACGCAGGGCTACGCGCCCGACCCGGTGACGGGCGTCTCGCCGCAGATCAACTACGGCAGCATCAACCAGATCACGCTCATCTCGTCCGAGGACCTCGTGAACTGGACGGACCACGGCGAGATCCAGGTCGCGGGGCCGCAGGGCGTCGCGCCCTTCACGAACAACTCGTGGGCGCCGGGCATGGCGAAGAAGACGGTCGACGGCGTCGACAAGTACTTCCTCTACTACGCCAACGGCGGCGGGTCGTCGAACGTCATCACGGGCGCCTCGCCGCTCGGGCCGTGGACGAGCGAGCGCGACAGCACGCTCATCGACGGGCGCACCCCGGGCGCCGAGGCCGTGGCCTGGAAGTTCGACCCGGCGCCGCTCGTCACCGACGACGGCGCGTACCTCTACTTCGGCGGCGGCCCGGCGTCGACGTCGATGCCCGCGGCGGAGCGGTTCAACAACCCGAAGAACATCCGCGTCATCGAGCTCGGCGACGACATGGTCTCCACGCGGGGCACGGCGGCCGTCGTGGACGCGCCCGTGGCGTTCGAGGCGGCGCAGGTCTTCGAGCGCGACGGGAAGTACTACCTGTCGTACTCGTCGCACTTCGGCGGCAACGACTTCGGCGGCAACCAGGTCACGCTCCCGGGGTACCCGGGCGGCGGGCAGATCGGCTACATGATCTCCGACGACCCGATGTCGTTCCCCAAGGAGACGTACGCCGGCGTGATGTTCCCGAACCAGTCGCAGTTCTTCGGCGCGGGCACGGGCGGCAACAACCACCAGTCGGTGTTCGAGCTGGACGGCAAGTACTACTTCACGTACCACGCGCCCACGCTCAACAAGCGCGTCAACGGCAGCACCACGCAGGGCTACCGCAGCCCGCACATCCAGGAGCTGACGTTCAACGCGGACGGCACGGTCCAGCAGGTCGTCGGCGACTACGCGGGCGTGGACCAGGTCAAGGACCTCGACCCGTTCCAGGTGCTCGAGGCGGAGACGTTCGCCTGGCAGCAGGGCCTCACCACCGCGAAGGTCGACGGCGGCTCGGCCCAGTTCGGCGCGCAGGCGCCGAACCTCGTCGTCCGCGACGTGGACGACGGCGACTGGTCGGCGCTGTCGTCGGTCGACTTCGGCGACGGCGCCGCGAGCGTCACGGCGCGCGTCAAGCCGCTGGTCGAGGGCGCCACGGTCGAGGTGCGCCTCGACGACCGCGAGGGCGCCGTCGTCGGGACGCTCGACCTCGACACCCCGGTGGGCGAGTGGGCGGACGTGACCGCCGCCCTCGAGGGCGTGAGCGGCGTCCACGACGTGTACTTCACGTTCGCCGGTCCCGCGGGCGTCGACCTCGTCGAGGTGGACACGTGGGAGTTCGCGGCCGACGCCGCCGGCCCGGTCGTCGAGCTCGACGTGACCGCGTCCGCCCGCTGCCTCGCGGGCAAGGCCTACGTGGCGGTGCGCGCGACGAACCTCGCCGACGTCGTGGCCGACGTCGAGCTCGTCACCCCGTTCGGCACGCGCGTCGTGCGCGACGTCGCGCCGGGGGCGAACGCGTACCAGTCGTTCGCCGCGCGGTCCGCGTCGCTCGCGGCCGGGGTCGCGACCGCCACGGGCACCGCGGTGCTCGATGGCGCCACGGTCGAGACCGCGCACGAGGTCGCGTTCGGCGCTCTCGCCTGCGGGGACTGAGGGCGGACGGCGCGCACGTCGCGTCCAGACGTCCCGCGAGCGGGTCGGCGTCACGGACGCCGGCCCGCTCTGGCGCTGGTCCGCCCCGTGCGTCGAGTGATGCGCTTCCGCTCGAGTGATGCGCGTCTGTACGCATCGCTCGAGCGGACACGCATCGTTCGCCCGACAGGTCCCAGCCCGGAAGGAAAGTCGACAACGGTTTCGACGGGAGAGGTCGCCTCCGACCCTCGCCATGTTTGCGTTCACATGTTAGCGTTCACACGCGCGTCCGACGGCGGACCCGCGACCGGCGTCGACGCCGGGCACGACGACGAGGAGTCACCGATGACCTCACGCCACGAACCACCCCCGACGCCCGCGGAGCCCCGCGCCCGACGCCGGCGCCGCTCGCTCGCGGCGCTGCTCGGGCTCGCGCTGGTCGCACCGCTCGCGCCCGTGGGCGCGGCGGCCGCCGGCCCGATGCCCGCGGCGCCCGCGCCGGTCCCCGCCGCGGCCGGGCCGACCGCGGACGGTCTGCGGCTCTGGCTCCCGCTCGACGAGACCGAGGGCACCGTCGCGCACGACGCGTCGGGTCACGGCCTCGACGCCGCGCTCGTCGGCTCGGGCGGCGGGTGGCGCGCGGGACAGGGGCTCACGTTCGGCGGCGCGAACCACGTGGACCTGCCCGACGACCTCCTGGCCGGCTACGACGCCGTGACCGTGAGCGCCGACGTGTGGGTCGACACGTCGCTGAGCGGCAACTACTTCTTCTACACCCTCGGCAACCCGGCGGTCGGGAGCCCGCAGTCCGGGAACGGCTACCTGTTCTCGACCGGGAACGCGAACTACCGCGCGTCGATCTCCGACCTCGCGTGGGGCCGCGAGCAGAACACGGCCAAGGCCCCCGCGGGCGCGCTCCAGCGCGGCGTGTGGAAGACCGTCACCTACACGCTCGGCGGCGGCACCGCGCGGCTGTACGAGGACGGCACGCAGGTCGGGCAGAACACCGCGGTGACCATCACGCCCGGCGCGATCGGCGGCGGCACGACGACCGCGAACGCGCTCGGCAAGTCGGCCTACGCTGCCGACAACCTCTTCAAGGGCCGCATGAAGGACTTCCGGCTCTACGACCGCGCGCTCACCGCCCAGGAGGTCGCCGGCCTCGCGTCGGACGCCGCGCGGGACGCGGTCGCGGCCGACGCGGCCGCGCTCGACCTCGGCGACACGAGCGCCGTCGTCACGGACCTCGCACTGCCGGCGAAGGGCGTCGGCGGCTCCGCCGTCGCGTGGGCGACCTCCGACGCGGACGTCGTCTCGGCGAGCGGTGCGGTCACGCGCCCCGCGGGCGACGAGCCGGCGACCGCGACCCTTACGGCCACGGTGACGCTGCGCGGCGCGACCGTGACCCGCACGTTCGAGGTCACGGTTCTCCCGGGCGACGGCGACCAGGCCAAGGCCGACGCCGCGGCCGCCGCGCTCGAGGTGACGAACCTCGACGACGTGCGCGGCAACCTCACGCTGCCCACCACGGGACTGCACGGCGCGAGCGTGACCTGGGAGTCGTCGTCGGGCACGATCGCCCCGACGGGCGAGGTGACGCGCCCGGCGCACGGCGAGGACGCCGAGACGGTGACGCTCACCGCGACGGTGACGGTCGGCGCGGCCACCGCGACGCGCGAGCTCGAGGCCCACGTCCCCGCGCTGCCCGAGCAGGAGGACCTCGCGGGCTACCTGTTCTCCTACTTCGTGGGCGAGGGCACCGCCACGGGCGAGCAGGTCTACTTCGGCCTCAGCCAGGGCAACGACCCGCTGAAGTACCAGAACCTCAACGACAACCAGCCCGTCCTCACGTCGGAGCTGGGGGAGAAGGGCCTGCGGGACCCGTTCATCATCCGCTCGCCCGAGGGCGACAAGTTCTACCAGATCGCCACCGACCTCAAGATCTACGGCAACGGGAACTGGGACGCGTCCCAGCGCACGGGCTCGAAGTCGATCATGGTGTGGGAGTCCACCGACCTCGTGAACTGGACCGACCAGCGCCTCGTGCAGGTCTCGCCCGACACCGCGGGCAACACGTGGGCGCCGGAGGCGTACTACGACGAGACGATCGGCGCGTACGTCGTGTTCTGGGCCTCGAAGCTCTACGCGGAGGACGACCCGGACCACACCGGCAACACCTACAACCGCATGATGTACGCGACGACGCGCGACTTCGTGACGTTCAGCGAGGCGCAGGTGTGGGTCGACCCGGGCTACTCGGTCATCGACTCGACCGTGACGCTGCACGACGGCCAGTACTACCGCTTCACCAAGGACGAGCGGAACAACACGTCGTCCACGCCGTGCTCCAAGTTCATCCTCGCGGAGAAGGCCGCTGAGCTGCGCTCGACGGACTACGACTTCATCACCGACTGCATCGGCAAGGCGAACTCGCTCGGCGGCGGGATCAACCAGGGCGAGGGCCCGACGATCTTCAAGTCGAACACCGAGGAGAAGTGGTACCTCTTCATCGACGAGTTCGGCGGCCGCGGCTACGTGCCGTTCGAGTCGACCTCGCTCGACGCGGCCGAGTGGACCATGTCCACCGACTACCAGATGCCGTCGCGCCCGCGCCACGGCACCGTGCTCCCGGTGACGCAGGCCGAGTACGACCGACTGCTCAGCACCTACCAGCCCGACGCGTTCGTCGAGTCCGTCGAGGACGTCGCCGTGACCGTCCAGACCGGGTCCGCCCCGGTGCTGCCCGCGACCGTCACCGCGACGTACGCCGACGGGTCGACCGGCCCGGCCGACGTCACGTGGGACGCGGTCGACCCGGCGTCGTACGCGCAGGCCGGGTCGTTCGAGGTCGCCGGCACGCTCGGCGGCGGTGTGAGCGTCCGCGCCCGCGCGGTCGTCACGGTGACCGACGACGTCGTCCCGGTCGAGGGCCTGAGCGTCACCCCCGAGTCGCTCGAGGTGGGCGTCGGCGGCACGCGACAGCTCACCGCGACGGTCACGCCGGCCAACGCGACCGCACGCGCGATCACCTGGGCGTCGGACGACGCAGATGTCGCCACGGTCTCGGCCGACGGCGTCGTCACGGGCGTCGGCGAGGGCCACGCGCTGGTCACGGCGACGACGGCCGACGGGTCGCACACCGCGTACGTCGCGGTCGAGGTGACCACGGAGATCCCGGGCCTCGTCGTGCGGTACGCGCTCGACGAGACGAGCGGCACGTCGGCGGCGAACACCGCGCCCGGGTCGTCGTTCGGCCCGGCGACGCTGACGAACGGCGCGGCGTTCTCCGGCACGGGCGAGGGCGTGACCCTCGACGGGACGAACGACTACGTCGACCTGCCGGACCACCTGCTCGCCGGGCTGACCGACGTCACGGTCGGGCTCGACGTCAAGGTCGCCACCGACCAGGCGACGCCGTACTTCGTCTACGGCCTCGGCAACACGAGCGGCACGGCCGGCAACGGGTACCTGTTCACCACGGGCAACGCGTACCGCACGTCCATCGCGACGGGGAACTGGACCACCGAGCAGACCGTCACCAAGAACGCGAACCTCCAGCGCGGGGTGTGGAAGCACCTCACGTACACGCTGTCCGGCACGACGGCCGTGCTCTACGAGGACGGCGTCGAGGTGGGTCGCCAGACCGGCGTCACCATCGACCCGAAGGACATCGGGAACGGCTCGACGCTCGCCAACTACATCGGCCGCTCGCTGTACTCGGGCGACCGCTACCTCAAGGGCTCGGTGCGCGACTTCCGGATCTACGACCGCGCGCTCACGGCGGACGAGGTCTACCAGGTCGGGGCCGACCACACGGCCGTCACGGGCGCCGAGCTCGACGCGCTCAAGGTCCCGGCGATCGTCGACGGGGCGAGCTCGACCGTGACGCTCGCCGTCGAGCCGGGCACGGACGTCTCCGCGCTCGCGCCGGTCCTCACGGTCTCGCCGCGCGCGACGGTTACGCCCGGGAACGGCTCGGTGCAGGACTTCACGCAGCCCGTGGAGTACACCGTGACCGGGCCGGACGGGTCGTCGCGCACGTGGACGGTCCAGGCCAAGCAGATGGGCAGCCCGGTGCTCCCCGGGACGTACGCGGACCCGAACATCGCGCAGTTCGGCGACACGTTCTACCTCTATGCCACGACCGACGGCACGCCGGGCTGGGGCGGCAAGGACTTCTACGTCTGGAAGTCCACCGACCTCGTGACGTGGGAGCGCTCGGAGCAGCCGTTCCTCACGCTCGACGGCACGAACGGGAACGTCCCCTGGGCGACCGGCAACGCGTGGGCGCCCACCATCATCGAGCGGGACGGGAAGTACTACTTCTACTTCTCCGGCCACAACCCGACGTACAACCGCAAGACGATCGGCGTCGCGGTGGCCGACAGCCCCGAGGGCCCGTTCATGGCGCAGCCGACGGCGATGATCACCAACGGCGAGGCGGTCACGTCCGGCCAGGCGATCGACCCCGCCGCGTTCCGTGACCCTGAGACCGGCAAGTTCTGGCTCTTGTGGGGCAACGGCGGCCCGTCGAACGGCCCGGTCATGGCGGAGCTGAACGACGACATGACGTCGATCAAGCAGGAGACGCTGCGGCGCATCCCCGGCCTGACCGACTTCCGCGAGGGCCTGTTCCTCAACTACCGGGACGGCGTCTACCACCTCACGTACTCGATCGACGACACGGGGTCGGAGAACTACCGCGTCGGCTACGCGACGTCGGACAGCATCGACGGCCCGTGGACGTACCGCGGCGTGATCCTCGAGAAGGACGCCTCGCAGGGCATCCTCGGGACCGGGCACAGCTCGATCCTCAACGTCGAGGGCACGGACGACTGGTACATCGCGTACCACCGGTTCGCGATCCCCGGTGGCGACGGGACCCACCGCGAGACGACGATCGACCGCCTGACGTTCGGCGACGACGGCCTCATCCAGGAGGTCGTGCCGACGCTCGAGAGCGTGGACCCGGTCGACGTGGCCCCCACGCCCCGGGTGGAGCTGACCGTCGAGGCCACCCCGCGGTGCCTCGCGGGCAAGGTCTACCTCGCGGTGCGGGCGACCAACGCGGGCGACGTGCCCGCCGACGTCACCCTCACGACCCCGTACGGCACGAAGACGTTCGCGGCCGTGGCCCCGGGGGCGAACGCGTACCAGTCGTTCGCGACCCGCGCGACGTCGGTCCCCGCCGGCACGGTGACGGTCACCGGCACGGCCGTGCTCGACGGCGCCCCGGTCACCACGCCCTACGACGTCGCCGTCGCTGCCCACACCTGCGGCTGACGACCCCGCCGAGGTAGAGCCGCAGGTCGCGAGGTAGAGCTCCCGGAGCTCTACCTCGCGACCGCGGGTTCTATCTCGCGGCACGACCTGCATCTCGACGAAGAGAGGACGACATGATGTCGACACACCGAGGACGCTCGGCGCTCGCCGCCGGGCTGGTGGGGGCGCTCGCCGTCTCCACGCTCGCCGCCGCGGTCGCCGCACCAGCGGCCGCAGACGTCGGCGGGCCCACCGACGAGGGGCTCGTCGCGTGGTACCCGCTCGACGCCGCGAGCACGACCGGCGGCACGACGGCGAACCGCGCCGAGGGCTCGACGTTCGGCCCGGCCACGGTGGTGGGCGGGACGGCGACGGCCGACGGGACGACGCTCGACGGCACGGACGACTACGTCGACCTGCCCGACCACCTGCTCGCCGGTCTCACGGACGTCACCGTGAGCCTCGACGTGCTCGTGAGCCAGGACCAGGGCACGCCGTACTTCGTCTACGGGCTCGGGAACACGAGCGGCTCGAACGGCAACGGCTACCTGTTCACGACCGGCAACGCGTACCGCACGTCGATCGCGACCGGGAACTGGTCGACCGAGCAGACCGTGACCAAGGGCTCCAACCTCCAGCGCGGCGTCTGGAAGACCCTCACGTACACGCTCACCGGCACGACCGCGACGCTCTACGAGGACGGCGTGCAGGTCAAGCAGGCCACGAACGTCACGACCGACCCCGGCCAGATCGGCGGCGGGCAGACGACGGCGAACTACGTCGGCCGCTCGCTCTACTCCGGCGACCGCTACCTCAAGGGCCAGGTGCGCGACTTCCGCCTCTACGACCGTGCGCTGAGCCCGGCCGAGGCCGGCGAGCTCGCGGCCGGGACGTCGTCGGCCGCCGCGGACGCCGACCTCGCCGCGCTCGACCTCGGCGACACGAGCGCCGTCACCGCGGACCTCGTGCTGCCCACCACGGGCGCGCAGGGCTCGCTCGTCACGTGGACGTCGTCCGACGCGGGCGTCGTCAGCGCCGCGGGGAAGGTCACACGGCCCGCCGCGGGTGAGGACGACGCGACCGTGACGCTCACCGCGCTCGTCACGCGCGGCGCCGTCGCGCGCACCGCGCAGTTCGACGTCACCGTCCTCGCGCACCTCGCGCCCGCCGAGGCCGTCGCGTGGGACGCGAGCCACGCCGTCGTGCCGCACCTCGACGACGTGCGCGGCAACCTCACGCTGCCCGCCGACGGGGCCAACGGCTCCGCCCTCACGTGGGAGAGCTCCGACCCCGCCACCGTCTCGGCCACGGGCGAGGTGACGCGGCCCGCCCACGGCGAGCCGGCCGCCGTCGTGCGGCTCACCGTGACCGCGACCAAGGACGGCGCGACCGCGACGCACACCTACGACGCCACGGTCCGCCCGCTGCCCGCCGAGGCCGACTACGCGGGCTACTTCTTCCCGTACTTCGAGGGGGAGAGCACCGCGGACGGCGAGTCCGTCTACTTCAGCGCGAGCAACGGCAACGACCCGCTCGACTGGGTCGAGCTCAACGACGGGGAGCCCGTCCTCACGTCGACGCTCGGGGAGAAGGGCCTGCGCGACCCGTTCATCATCCGCTCGCCCGAGGGCGACCGGTTCTTCCTCCTCGCGACCGACCTGCGCATCTACGGCGGCAACAACTTCGGCAACGCGCAGGAGCGCGGCTCGCGCGCGCTGATGATCTGGGAGTCGACCGACCTCGTGCACTGGTCCGACCAGCGCATGGTCACGGTGTCGAGCGCGTACGCGGGCAACACGTGGGCGCCCGAGGCGTTCTGGGACGCGCAGCGCGGCGAGTACATCGTCTACTGGGCCTCGGCGCTGTACCCGACGACGTCGACCGACGGCCGCCGCATCGCCGACTCCTACCAGCGCATGATGTACGCGACCACGCGCGACTTCGTGACGTTCTCCGAGCCGCAGGTGTGGATCGACGAGAAGCGCGGCAACGGGCTCGGGATGATCGACTCGTCGATCGTCGAGCACGACGGCACGTACTACCGGTTCACCAAGGACGAGGCGTACATGATCCCGCGCCTCGAGAAGTCCACGGACCTGCGCTCGACCGACTGGGACCTGGTCGCCGAGAAGATCGGCTACGGCCAGCCCAACCCGTGGGGCGGCACGCTCACCGCGGGCGAGGGCCCGACCGTCTTCAAGTCGAACACCGAGGAGAAGTGGTACCTCTTCGTCGACCAGCCGAGCTACCACGGCGGCCAGGGCTACCTGCCGCTCGAGTCCACCGACCTCGACTCGGGCGTGTGGACGTCCGTCGACGCCCACCTGCCGAGCAGCCCGCGGCACGGCACCGTCCTGCCGATCACGGCCGCCGAGCACGCCGCGCTCCTCGCGGCGTACGGCGAGCAGGAGCCGGCGCCCGAGCTCGACCTCGCGGTCGAGGCGACGTCGCGGTGCCTCGCCGGCAAGGCGTACGTCGCGGTGCGCGCCACGAACGGCGAGGACGTCCCGGTCGGCGTCACGCTCACGACGCCGTACGGCGAGAAGGCGTTCGCCGACGTGGCCCCGGGCAAGAACGCCTACCAGTCGTTCGCGGCGCGAGCCACGGCGGTCCCCGCCGGGACCGTCACGGTGACCGGCGTCGCGACCCTCGACGGGAAGGAGGTGACGACCACGCGCGAGGCGCAGGTCGACGCGCTCGACTGCGCCTGACACCCGCGAGGTCGCACCCCGCCGAGGGAGAGGCGAGGTACCGCGAGGGAGAGGCGTGGTCACGACCACGCCTCTCCCTCGACGGACCAGAGCTCTCCCTCGGCGACGTGGCGGCCGGGCGGAACCAGCACGAGCGTCGGACGCGGGGCTTCCCTCCTTGCCGCCGACGACGCTTCCACCACTCGACGACGAGTGAGAAGGAGCGACAGCTCATGCACGTGCACGACACCAGCTATTCGCGACGAACCGTCCTGCGGCTCGGGGCGCTGGCCGCGGGGGCGACCGGCGCCGTCGCGCTCGCGGGCGGCGGCAGCGCGCTCGCCGCGCCGCCGGTCCCGGCGCTGACGGTCCCGAGCGGACCGCCCGTCAGCCGGGCCTTCCTGCGGTCCCTCGACCGCTCGGTCACCCTCGACGGCTGGGCCGCCGAGCCGTTCCCGATGTCCGACGTGACGCTCGCCCCGAGCGTCGCGACGCGCTCGCAGGACCAGATCCTGCACCTCGCGCGCGAGTACCCCGTGGACCGCGTCCTCGCGGTGTTCCGGCGCAACGCCGGGATCGACACCCAGGGCGCGTCGGCGCCCGGCGGCTGGGAGGGCTTCGGCCACGCCAACGAGCAGCCCTGGGGCCCCGACGACTACCCGGGCCGGGCGAACACCCAGACCGCGAACCTCCTGCGCGGGCACTACGGCGGGCACTTCCTGTCCATGGTGTCGCTCGCCTACGCGAGCACGGGCGAGACGGTGTTCCGCGACAAGGTGGACCAGATCGTCGAGGGCCTCGGCGAGGTCCAGACGGCGCTCGCGGCCATGGGCCGGTTCAGCCACCCCGGGTTCCTCGCCGCCTACGGCGAGTGGCAGTTCAGCCAGCTCGAGAAGTACGCGCCGTACGGGGAGATCTGGGCGCCCTACTACACGTGCCACAAGATCATGGCCGGCCTGCTCGAGGCGTACCGCCTGGCGGGCAGCGACCAGGCGCTCGAGCTCGCGTCGTCCATGGCGGCGTGGGTGCACAGCCGACTCTCCGTGCTGCCGCAGGCGCAGCTCGACCGGATGTGGGGCATCTACATCGCGGGCGAGTACGGCGGCATGAACGAGGTGCTGGCCGACATCGCGTCGATCACGGGCGACGACACGTACGTCGCCACGGCCAAGCTGTTCGACCTCAACACGCTCGTCGACGCGAGCGCCGCGGGCACGGACACGCTCAACGGCAAGCACGCGAACCAGCACATCCCGCAGTTCCCCGGCTACCTCAAGGTCTACGACCTCACGGGCGAGGAGCGGTACCGCCAGGCCGTCGAGGGCTTCTGGGGCATGGTCGTGCCCGGGCGCACGTATGCCCACGGCGGCCACGGCGAGGGCGAGCTGTTCGGCCCGCCGAACACCGTCGCGGGCGACATCGGCGCGCGCAACGCCGAGACGTGCGGCACGTACAACATGCTCAAGCTCTCGCGGCTGCTGTACTTCCACTCGCTCGACCCGAAGTACATGGAGTACTACGAGCGGGGCCTGCTCAACCACATCGTCGGCTCGAAGAAGAACACGCAGTCCACGACGAGCCCCGACGTCACGTACATGTACGGGGTCAACCCGGGCACGCGCCGCGAGTACGGCAACACCGGCACGTGCTGCGGCGGTACGGGCCTCGAGAACCACGTGAAGTACCGCGACTCGGTCTACTTCCGGTCCGTCGACGGCGAGGTGCTGTACGTCAACCTCTACCTCGCCTCCACCCTGACGTGGGAGGAGAAGGGCTTCGAGGTCGTCCAGGAGACGCAGTACCCGAAGGTCGGCGCGACCCGCCTCACGGTGAACGGCTCCGGGCAGCTCGACCTGCGCCTGCGCGTACCCGGCTGGGTGCGCAAGGGCTTCACGGTGACGGTCAACGGGGTGGAGCAGGAGCTCGACGCCGTACCCGGGACGTACGTGAGCGTGTCGCGCTCGTGGTCGCCCGGCGACGTCGTCGAGGTGACGATGCCGCTGAGCATCCGCGCCGTGCCGACGATCGACAACCCTGCGATCCAGAGCATCGAGAACGGTCCGACCGTCCTGCTCGCGCGCAGCGCGTCGCGCGAGTACCTCAAGCTGTCGCTCTACGCCCACATGGGCCTGGACGGCACGCTCGAGGGCGCCTTCACGGACCTCGGGAACGGGTACTTCCGCCTCGGGGACCTCACGTTCGAGCCCGCATGGTCGGGCGACGACACGCAGTACCACATGTACGTCGAGCGCTCCGAGCCGCGCGTGGTCTTCGCCGGGCTCGACAGCGGCGTCACCAACGCCGCGCGGCCGAACGGGACGACGTTCCTCGACGTCGTGTGGGGCGACGGCGGCTTCGCCGACCGCGCCGCGTTCCTCCAGAAGGTCCAGCGCACGGTCGAGCAGTTCACCGCGGACGGCCTCCTGAGCCGCCGCGACGGTCAGAAGGTCCTGGTCACGGCGGGGAAGGCGAGGCTGGCATGAGCGCGCGCACCAACTCATCACGGGTCGCGGGCTCGACCGTGCTCATCCCGCTCGGGGACCGGCCGGCGGCACCGCGTGCCCGACGGCGCGTGGTCGCCACCGCGACCGCGCTCGCCCTGGCCCTCACGGGCGCGGGGGTCGGGGCGTGGGCCGCGGTCGGCGGTCCGGGGCCCGCAGGGTTGACCGCGGCGGCCGACGAGGCGCCGTCGAACGTCGCGCTCATCGGCACGCCCGAGGCGAGCTACACCGCGTCGTGGAACAAGGTCGAGGCCGTGAACGACGGCGCGGGCGTCAGCACCGGGGGAGCGCACGACGCGACGTGGGCGACGTGGAGCGGGGATCGCCCCGCGACGCAGTGGCTCGAGTACTCCTGGACCGCGCCGGTCACGGTGGACCGTTCCGTCGTCCGGTTCTGGTCGGACGGCACCGACGCGAACGGCGACAACGTGCGCGTCCCGGCGTCGTGGACGCTCCAGTACTGGGACGCCGACGCCGGCGCGTTCGTCGACGTCCCGAACCCGAGCGGCTACCCGACGCAGCGTCTCGAGACCAACGAGACGACCTTCGACGCGGTGACGACGACCCGCCTGCGCGCGACGTTCGCCGCGCTGCGGGGCACCACGGCGACGACGTACTCGGCCGTCGGGGTCTCCGAGTGGGAGGTCTGGGGCACGGGCGGCGTCGAGGAGCCCGAGCCGGTCGACCCGAACGGGCCGATCGACCACTCGCCCGTCCACATCCCCACGGACGTCGGCGTCCTGCCCGACCTCCCGGCCGAGATCGACGCGATCTTCACCGACGGTCGTGTCGAGACGGTCGCGGTCGACTGGGAGGACGTCACGGCCGAGGACGTCGCCGCGGCGGGCGCGTTCGAGGTCAGCGGGACGTCGGACGAGCTCGTCGAGCCGGTGAGCGGCACGGTGCACGTGCGCGACGGCGAGCCGGGTGCGATCACGGCGGTGGACAACGTGAGCGTCGTGACGCTCGCGGGCACCGCCCCGGTGCTCCCGGCGACCGTCACGGCCGAGTACGAGGACGCGTCGAAGGACAGCCGCATCCCCGTGACGTGGGACGCCGTCGACCCCGCGGAGTACGCCGAGCCCGACGGGCTGTTCTTCGTCGACGGCGACGTCGAGGGGACGGACGTGCCGGCCGAGGCCGTCGTGTTCGTCGTCGCGCCCGACACCGGCGAGGACACGACCCCGCCCACCGTGACCGTGACTGCCCAGCCCGGCCCGGCGACGTCGGGCTGGTACGTCCAGCACCCGACCGTCACGGTCGTGGCCTCCGACAACCGCGACCCCGCCCCGGCGGTCGAGGTCTCGGTCGACGGCGGAGCGTGGGCCCCGTACGACGGACCGTTCGCGGTCGACGAGGACGGCGTGCGCACCGTCGAGGCGCGCGCGACGGACGCCGCCGGCAACGTCGGGACGGGCTCGCGCGAGCTCCGCGTCGACAGCGCCGCGCCCGTGACGGTCGCGACGCTGCGCGAGGTCGGCAGCAGCGTCGAGATCACGCTGGCCGCCACGGACGCGGGCTCGGGCGTGGACAAGGTGCAGTGGGAGGGTCCCGGCACGTTCTGGGGCACCTATACCGAGCCGTTCACGCGCGCGCTCACCGACGAGCCGCAGGTCATCGAGTTCGCCGCGACCGACGCGGCGGGCAACGAGGAGGTGCGCCAGCAGGTCGTCCTGCCCGCGCTGGGTGACGAGCCGGAGCTCGACCTCGCGGTCGAGGTCTCGCCGCGCTGCCTCGCGGGCAAGGCGTACGTCGCCGTGCGCGCGACGAACGGGGAGGACGTCCCGGTCTCGGTGACGCTCTCCACGCCGTTCGGGCAGAAGGCGTTCGCGGACGTGGCGCCAGGCAAGAGCGCGTACCAGTCGTTCGCGACGCGCGCGACGTCGGCCGCGGCCGGCACCGCGACCGTCACGGCCACCGCCGCTGTCGGCGGAGAGGAGGTGACCGCCACGGTCGACGCGCAGTTCGACGCGCTCGACTGCGGCTGACCCGCCGCTCGCCAGGTAGAGCCCCGGTACCGCGAGGTAGAGGCGTGGTCGTGACCACGCCTCTACCTCGCCAGGGCGGGTGACCACAGACCCCCGGGCGGTGTGCCGGCACCGCCCGGGTCCGGCTCGGCCCTCGTCGCTCCTCGGAGCGGCGGGGGCCGAGCCTCGTGCTGCCCGAAGTCGGGCCGGTGGCGGGAGGGTGAACAACCTGGACACCTGTTCAGTTCAGGCGTCCAAGATGGCAAGATGATCGCGGCTGGACGCTCGTCCAGCCGGGTTCGGGGGGACCCAGCAGCGCCCACCCCCGGGCCGGACGAAGAGGTTCATCGCGTGACGACCACCCGCAGGCTGCTCGCCGCCCTCGTGATCGCCGGCTCCCTCCTCGTCCCCGCCGGAGCGGCGTCAGCCGCCGCCCTCACCGCCACGTCCCCGGACCCGGCCGAGGGCGTGCGCGTGAGCGTCGAGATCACCGACCGCGAGGTGCCCGCAGGGCCGCGCGTCGTCGTGGGCGAAGGTCCGTTCGTGGTCGGCGGCGAGCTCGTGGTCCGCGGCACCGGCCTCACGTCGCACGCCACCTACGAGGTCTGGCTCGAGAGCGAGCCCGTGCTGCTCGGCACGGTCAGGACCGACGCGGACGGCGCGTTCGAGCTCATGACGACGATCCCGGTCGGGACGTCCCCGGGCGAGCACCACGTCCGCGTCGTCGCCCCGGGCGTCGACGCCGACGTGCTGTCCGAGCCGTTCGTCGTCCTCGCCGCACCGGGCGAGCCCCAGGAGCCCGGCGGGACGCCGTCCACCGGCACGGGCGGGACGGCCGGCGGCGGGACGTCGGCGTCCCCGCGCCCGGGCGGTCTCGCCACCACCGGCACGGGGCTCGTCGGGGCCGCCGTGCTCGCGGGGGTGGCCGTCGCGGCTGGTGCCGCGCTGCGCCGTCGGGCGCACCAGGACCGGCCCGCCGCCTGACCGCCGCCGGGGCGGAGGGCTCGCGCGACGAGGCGGTGACGGCGCGGTTCAGTCCTCGGTGACGGGGTCCTCCGCGGGCTCGACCGCCCGGTCCCCGACGCCGGCGCGCTCGTCGGCGGCCTGCTCCGCCGCGTCCATCGCGCGATCGTCCACGACGAGCATGCCCAGCAGCGTCGTCGCGGACACCGCGGCCATGACGACGAACACGCTCCGCAGCCCGAACACCTCGCCGAGCAGGCCGCCGACCGCCGCGCCGAGCGGCATCGTCCCCCACGCGACGAGCCGGTAGCAGGAGTTGAGGCGGCCGAGCAGCGCGTCGGGCGTGATCCGCTGCCGGAGCGAGACGGTGACGACGTTCCACACGGCGATCCCGGCGCCGCCCACGGCGTAGACGGCGCCGATCACCCACGCGTTCGTCGTCACCGCGGGGACCCCCACCAGCGCGACCGTGCTGAGCACGGTCAGCGCGAGCGAGCGCGCCCGGCCGACGAGCACGACGACGCGCTCCGCGACGAACGAGCCGGCGAACGCGCCGACCGCGGTCGTCGTGAGCAGCACGCCGTACGCCGGCTCCGACAGCCCCAGGGGGGAGTCGGGGCCGACGGCGAAGAGCACGAAGATCGCGAACGCGGCGTTGCTCGCGAAGTTGATGCCGCCGACCATGAGGGCGAGCGTGCGCAGGATCCGGTCGTGCCACAGGAAGCGCAGGCCCTCCGCGATGTCGGCCCGCAGCGTCGTGCGGGTCGTGCGCTCGGGGCGGTACGAGCCGGGCAACCCGACGAGGAGCCCGACGGCGAGCGCCCACAGCGCGCCCGGGAGCCCGAACGCCACGGCCGCGCCCGCCGCGACGAGCAGCCCGCCGAGCGGAGGCCCGACGAACTGGTTGGCGGTGAGCTCCGCCGCGTACAGCCGCCCGTTCGCCCGGGGGAGCGCGGTGCGCGGGACGACCTGCGGCAGGATCGACTGCGCCGAGGTGTCGTAGAGCGTCTCCGTGACGCCCACCCCGAACGCGACGACGTAGAGCGCGGCGATGCTCCCGGCGTCGGGCACGAGCGCGACGGCGGCGAGCGCGACCACGAGCAGCGCCCGCGCCACGTTGGCGCCGATCATCGCGTGGCGGCGGTCGAGCCGGTCGGCGAGCGCGCCGGCGGGCAGCGCGAAGAGGAGCCAGGGCAGGGTGAGGGCGAACGTCAGCCCGGCGACGAGCGCGGGGGAGTCGGTGTACCGGACCGAGACGAGCGGCAGCGCGACCTTGAGCACGCCGTCGGCGAGGTTGGACACCGTCGACGCCGTCCAGAGCCGCCGGAACGGCGCACCCAGGGGCGTGCCGGCCGGGCGTCGGCGGCGGGGCGGGGAGTCCATGCGGCCCAGCATGGCACAGTGATCGAGAAAACCCAATCGATCGGGTGATCTCGATCGACCGCCGTACGATGGGTCCATGAGCGCCGAGCCCACGCCGCAGGCCCCTGCCCCCGGGCCGGGGACCACGCCACCCGAGGTGCCCGGGCGCCGCCCGCCCACGGCCCTCGAGGCCAAGGCCCTCGCCCACCCGTTGCGCCAGCGCATCGTCCGGCAGTGCGGCACGCGCGAGATGACCAACAAGGAGCTCGCCGACCACCTCGGTGTCGCGCCCGGCACGGCCCTCCACCACGTCCGGCTGCTCGTCCGGGCCGGCCTGCTCGAGCCCGCGGAGGTGCGGACCGGTGCGGGGGGAGCGCTCGAGCGCCCCTACCGCGCGACCGGGGCGACCTGGTGGCTCGACGACCCCCTGCGCGGCACCGCGCCCGACGTCCGGTTCGGCCCCGTCGCCGCGGCGCTCGACGACGCCCTCGCCGCCGGCCCCGACGCCGTCACGACGTCCGCCGCGTTCCGCCTCCACCTGTCGGACGACGACGTCGCCGAGCTCGACCGACGCATCCTCGCCGTCCTCGACGAGTACGTGGCGACGGACGACCAGCGCCTCGACCGGCCGCTCCACCGCGGGCTGTTCCTCCTGCACCGCCCGCCGTCCTGAACGACCTGACCGTCCTGACCGTCCGGTCGGTCCCGTCAGGGGCGGGCGGCGAAGCGTTCCAGGAGGTCGGCGTGACCCGAGACGATGAGGAGGTCGTTCGCGCTGATGCGGGTCTCGGGGTTGGCGTAGAGGAAGTCCTCGCCGGGGGACTTCACCCCGATGACGGTGACGCCGTAGCGCTCGCGGACCTTGGACTGCGCGAGCGTGAAGCCCTGGACCTCGCGGGGCGGTCGCATCTTGACGATGGTGAACCCGTCCTCGACCTCGATGTAGTCCAGCAGCTTGCCGGAGACCAGGTGCGCGACGCGCGCGCCGGCGTCGGCCTCCGGGAAGACGACGTGGTGCGCGCCGATGCGCTGGAGGATGCGCCCGTGCTCGGCGGAGATGGCCTTGGCCCAGATCTGCGGCGTGCCCAGGTCGACGAGGTTGCCCGTGATGAGGACGCTCGCCTCGAGCGACGTGCCGACGCCGACGACGGCGACGGGGAAGTCGCGCGCGCCGAGCTGCTCGAGCGCGACGGGGTTGGAGGCGTCGGCCTCGACGAGGGGGAGCTGCCCGCTCCACTGGGCGACGAGGTCGGGATCTCGCTCGACGGCGAGCACGTCCTGGCCGAGGCGGTCGAGCGTCGCGGCGATGGCCGTCCCGAAGCGTCCGAGACCGATGACGAGGACGCCTGCGTCCTTGCGCGGAGCCTTCGCCTCGTCGCGGCGGGAGCGCTCGGCACGCCCGCGCTCGACGATGCGCCGCGCGACGGGGTCTGCCGACAGGGCGTCCTTCCCGGTCGCCGGCCCGGGGCTCGGGTCGGCGCCGCGGGAGAAGGGGTCGGTCACGGTGGGGCCTTTCGTGTGGTCGGGGAGGGTCGGTGGCGGTGCCCGACGGCGCACGCCGCGGCGGGCGGGTCGCTCACCCGATGATGGGGCGTTCCTCGGGGTAGCGCACGATGCGGCGGCGGTCGCGCAGCGCGAGCGCCGCGGCGAACGTCATGGTGCCCGTGCGGCCGACGAACATGAGCGCGACGAGCACGTACTTGCCCGCGTCGGGGAGGTCGGGCGTGATGCCGGTGCTGAGGCCGACCGTCGCGAACGCGGAGATCGTCTCGAAGAGGATGACGTCGAGCGTCTCGCCCGTGATCTCCAGCAGGAGAAGGCTCGCCAGCAGGACCGCGGTCGCGCCGACGAAGGACACGGCGACGGCGAGCCGCAGGGTGTCGCGAGGGATGCGGCGACCGAAGGCCTCCATGTCCCGGTCGCCGCGCGCCTCGGACACGATCGCGATGAGCATGACGGCGAGCGTCGTGACCTTGATGCCGCCCGCGGTCGACGCGGAGCCGCCGCCGACGAACATGAGGGCGTCGGTGATGAGCCAGCTCGCCTCGTGCATGCCGCCGGTGTCGACGGTGGAGAAGCCGCCCGAGCGGGGCATGACGCCCGCGAAGAGCGAGGCGAGGAGCTTCTCCCCGAACGCGAGCGGGCCGAGGGTGCGCTGGTTCGTCCACTCGACGGCCGCGAAGAGCACCGTGCCGACGACGACGAGGGCGGCGCTCGTGGTGAGCGTGAGCTTGGTGTGCAGGCTCCACTTCCCGACGCGCTTGCGGTTGCGCATGACGTTGAGGATCACGGGGAAGCCGAGGGAGCCGATGAACACGCCGAGGATGATCGGCAGGCACAGCATCCAGTCGCCCACGTAGGGCGCGAGCCCCTGCTCGGTGGGGATGAAGCCCGCGTTGTTGAACGCCGAGATGCCGTAGAAGATCCCGTGCCAGGCGGCCTCCCCGAACGTCTCCTCGAGGACGATGAAGCGGGGCAGGAGGAGCAGCGCGATGAGCAGCTCGAGCGACGTCGAGGTGATGATGACGACCCGCACGAGCGAGCCGACCTCGCCGAGCCGCGTCGTCTTGGTCTCGGACGCCGTGAGGAGCTTCTGCGTGAGGCCGATGCGTCGCGACACGGCCATGCCGAGGATCGACGCGAGCGTCATCACGCCCAGGCCGCCGATCTTGATGCCGAGCAGGATGACGACCTGCCCGTACGTCGACCAGTACGTCCCGGTCGGCACGACGACGAGGCCCGTCACGCACACCGCGGACGTCGCGGTGAACAGCGCGTCGACGAAGGGCGCCGCCCGTCCGCTCGCCGTCGCCCAGGGCGCCATGAGGAGGGCGGTGAAGACGGCGATGACGGCGGCGAAGACCGTGACGGCGAGGCGTGCGGGCGACTGCCGGGCGAGGCGGTCGACGATCTCCCGCCCCTTGAACAGGCGCCCGGTCATGCTCGTCGGCATGGAGCCTCCCTCACCACTCGCGCCACTCTGCCACGGGCCCGGTGGCCCGTCATGTCGCCGCTCCGGCGCCGGGACATCATGCCGCTTCCGGCGCCCGGGTGCCGCACCGGGGTCCGGCGACCGGTCCACCGGGGCGGGTGCGCGCCGTCGGGCGTTACCGTGAGCCATGCCCACGACCGACCCCACGTCGTCGCCCGCCCCCACCGGTGCGGGCGCCGCGGCGCCCGGATCCTGCGTCGTGTGGAGCCCGGAGCTCCTCGGCTACGACTTCGGCCACGGCCACCCCATGGCCCCGGCCCGGCTCGACCTGACGATGGGCCTGGTGCGCGCGCTCGGTCTGCTCGACGGCGACGCAGCGCCTGCGGTCCTACGACCCGAGCCCGCGAGCGACGACGTGCTGGGGCTCGTGCACGACCCCGAGTACGTCGCGGCCGTGCGCGCGGCGTCCGTGCACGGGACGCCCGACCCGGCGCGGGGGCTCGGCACCGAGGACGACCCCGTCTTCCCGGGGATGCACGAGGCCGCCGCCCGGATCGTCGCGGGCTCGTACGAGGCGGCGGGGGAGATCGCGGCGGGACGCGTCGGGCACGCGGTGAACGTCGCCGGGGGCATGCACCACGCGAAGGCCGGCGCGGCGTCGGGCTTCTGCGTCTACAACGACGCGGCGGTCGCGATCCGCCGCCTGCTCGACGACGGCGTCGCGCGCGTCGCCTACGTGGACCTCGACGCGCACCACGGCGACGGCGTGGAGGAGGCGTTCTGGGACGACCCGCGCGTGCTCACGGTGTCCGTCCACCAGAGCGGCGCGACGCTCTTCCCGGGGACGGGCCACCCGACCGACGTCGGGGGCGCGGGCGCCGGGGGGACCGCGGTGAACGTCGCGCTGCCACGCCGGACCGACGGCGCCCGCTGGCTCCGCGCGGTCGACGCCGTCGTGCCGCCCGTGCTGCGGGCGTTCCGGCCCGAGGTCCTGGTGACCCAGCACGGGTGCGACGCGCACGGCGAGGACCCGCTCTCCGACCTCGACGTGTCCGTCGACGCGCAGCGCACCGCCCTGGGGTGGGTGCACGACCTCGCGCACGAGCTCGCCGACGGACGGTGGCTCGCGCTCGGCGGCGGCGGGTACGCGATCGCGCGCGTCGTGCCGCTCGTGTGGTCGGCCGTCGTGGGGGAGGTCGTGCACCGGCCCGTGACCGCGGGCGAGCCGCTGCCGGAGGAGTGGCGCGCGCGCGTGGCCGAGGTCGCGGGGTTCGACGCCCCGCTCGCGTTCGGCCCGCCCGTCGACGTGCGGCGCTGGAGCAGCGGCTACGACCCGGACGACGACGTCGACCGCGCCGTCGCGGCCACGCGCCGCGCCGTCTTCCCGCTCCTGGGCCTTGACCCGCACTTCGACTGAAGCCGTGGCGGGCGGCGCCTCACGGGAGCGCCGCGGGCCCCCGCGGGCGGCGGCGTACCGGGGCACGAGCGCGAGCGGGTAGTCTAGGGGGCGGATTTCTCTCGTGTTGGTCGGCTCGCGGCGCCCTCGTGGTCGCCGGGGCGCCCCGATCAACCGTGGACCACACGCGGCCGGTCGACCGGTCGCCGACCGACACGCCGCTCGAGCATTGCGAGGACCGTATGGGCTCCGTCATCAAGAAGCGCCGCAAGCGCATGGCCAAGAAGAAGCACCGCAAGCTGCTTCGCAAGACGCGTCACCAGCGTCGTAACAAGAAGTGACGTCGCGCGCGTCCTGACGCGCCGACCCGCCGTCGAGCCCGGCCCCTCCCGTGGGGACCGGGCTCGACGCGTCTCCGGCGCCCGTCGAGGAACAACCGCGGTCGCGCGGGGGAGAACCGCGGTCCGCCGTGCTGGTCGGCTCAGAGGCGGGCGATGCGGCGGTCGACGGCGCGGCGCACGGAGCGCAGGACGAGGGCGGCGGCCCAGGCGGCGCCGGCCCAGCTCGCGGTGCGGACGCTGCTGCGGGCGACGCGCCGACGACGGCCGCGGAACTCGCGGATGGGCCAGCCGACGTCCTGGGCGTAGCGGCGCAGCCGTGCGTCGGGGTTGATGGGGCAGGGGTGGCCGACCGTCTCCATCATGGTGACGTCGTTGAGCGAGTCGCCGTAGGCGTAGGACGCGTCGAGGTCGATGTCCTCGAGCTCGGCGAGGGCGCGCACCCCGGCGGCCTTGGCGCGGCCGTGCATCATGTCGCCGACGAGTCGCCCGGTGTAGAAGCCGTCCTCGTGCTCCGCGACGGTGCCGAGCGCGCCGGTCGTGCCGAGGCGGCGGGCGATGAGCTCGCCGATCTCGACCGGGGTCGCGGAGACCAGCCACACCTGGTGCCCCGCGGCGAGGTGCTCGTCGAGCAGGCGGCGCGTGCCGGGGTAGATGCGCAGCGAGAGGACGGTGTCGTAGACCTCCTCGCCGATCGCGGTGACCTCGGCGACGGAGCGGCCGGCGATGAGCGCGAGCGCGCGCGACCGGATGCGGTCGATCTGCTGCTTGTTCTCGCCGAACAGGAGATAGCGCGCCTGGTGGACGGCGAAGCGCGCGATGTCGAGCGTCGAGAAGAACTCGCGCTGGTAGAGGGCGCGGGCGAGGTGGAACGACGACGCGCCGCGGATGATCGTGTTGTCGACGTCGAAGAACGCGGCGGTGCGGTGCGCGGGGGCGGGCGGCGTGCGCTCGGCGGCCGGTGCGTCCTCGGGGTCCGTCGACCCGGGGGGCGGGACGGGGCCCGGACCGGAAGACGTCGCCATGACCCCACTCTAGGCGGTCTCCGGACCGTCCCGGGGGCGGGTCCCTCGTACCCTGGGAGTCGTGACCACCTCCGACGCCCCCGCCCCTCCCGTCGTCCTCTACGGCCGCGCGGGGTGCCACCTGTGCGACGACGCACGGGCGGTCGTCGAGGCGGTGTGCGCCGAGGCGGGGGTCGCGTGGGCGGAGGTGGACGTCGACGCGCCGGGCGCGGACCCGGTGCTGCGCGAGCAGTACGGCGAGTACGTCCCGGTCGTGACGGTCGGCGGCGTCCAGCAGGGCTTCTGGCGGGTGGACGCCCGCCGGCTCGCGCGCGCGGTGGGTCGGATTTCGACGGCGCGCGCGGACCTGGGATGATTCCTCCCGGTGGAGCGTGACCGTCGACGAGGACGGTCCCAGGGACGACGGGGTGACGGGTGGCTGAGCAGGTAGTCGGTGAGGTGACGGCGCCGGGGATCCCGAGCGCGACGGTGGCGCGGCTCCCGTCCTACCTGCGGGCGCTGCGGGACCTCGTGGCGCGGGGGGTGGCGACGACGTCGTCGGTCGAGCTCGCGGAGCTCTCCGGCGTGGGCCCGGCGCAGCTCCGCAAGGACCTGTCGTTCCTGGGCTCGTTCGGCACGCGCGGCGTCGGGTACGACGTGGACTCGCTCGCGCAGTACATCACCGAGGCGCTGGGGCTCGTGGACGAGCACCGCATCGCGATCGTCGGGATCGGCAACCTGGGGCACGCGCTCGCGAACTACTCGGGCTACGAGCAGCGCGGCTTCCACGTCGCGGCGCTCCTCGACGCGTCGCCGGACGTCGTCGGGACGCGGGCGGCGGGTCTCGTCGTCGAGCACGTCGACGCGCTCGAGGAGGTCGTGGCGCGCGAGAAGGTGTCGATCGTGGTCCTCGCGACGCCCGCGGCGCACGCGCAGTCGGTGGCGGACCGCGTCGTCGCCGCCGGGGTGCGCGAGATCCTCAACTTCGCGCCGCGCGCCCTCCAGGTGCCCGCGGACGTCGACGTGCGCGGCGTGGACGTCGGCAGCGAGCTCCAGATCCTCGCGTTCCACTCCCAGGCTCGCGCGCTCGCCGAGGCGCAGGACCGCTGAACGACGAAGGGCCGCGTGCTGGTGCACGCGGCCCCTCGGGCGGCACCCCTGCCGGTGGGTGCAGCGTTCCCGGGGAAGGGTCCCGGGGAAGGGTGTCCGGGAGTCGGTCGTCAGCCCTGCTTGATGGCCGAGACGTCGAGCGCGATCTTGATCTTGTCGCCGACGAGCACGCCGCCGGTCTCGAGCGCCGCGTTCCAGGTCAGCCCGAACTCCTTGCGGGAGATCTCCGTCGTCGCCTCGAAGCCGGCGCGCGCGTTGCCGAACGGGTCGGTCGCGGTGCCCGCGAACTCGGTCTCGAGCTCGACCGGCTTGGTCACGCCGTTGATGGTCAGGTCGCCCGCCACGACGAAGTCGTCGCCGTCGCCGGAGATGCTGGTCGACGCGAAGCTCCACGTCGGCTTGTTCTCGGCGTCCCAGAAGTCCGCGCTGCGCAGGTGGTTGTCGCGGTTCGCGTCGCCCGTGCTCACGGACGCCGCGTCGAGCTCGGCGGTCACGGAGGTCGACTCGAGGTCGTCGCCCACGGTGATGGTGCCGGCCGTGATGGCGAGCGTGCCGCGCACCTTGGAGATGCCGGCGTGGCGAACCGTGAAGGCCGCCTGCGAGTGGGACGAGTCGAGGGCGTAGGTACCGGCGTTGAGCCCGGCGGGTAGCGGCGTGGCCATGGGTGCTCCTGAGGGGGTCGTGGGTCCCGGAGGACCGAACTTGGTTGAAGGTTCAACTTCGTACGAGCGTATCAACAGCAGGGGGTGATCCGTCTATTCCCGGTGGGGTGGAAGAATGTTGCCCGAGGTTCCGCCCCCGAACCGACCCCCGTCCGCGAGCGCCCGAGGACCTATGACCAGCAACGACGTCGACGCCCAGCCGACGACGACCGCCAGCACCGTCGCGACCGCGAGCGCGGAGCCGCGCTGGCTCGACGCCGAGCAGCAGCGTCTGTGGCGCGCCTACCTCGACGGGACCGTGCGCTTCATCGAGTCGCTGGGGCGTGACCACGAGGAGCGGTCGGAGGTCTCGCTCAACGAGTACGAGCTCCTCGTGCGGCTCTCGGAGAGCCCGGACCACACGCTGCGCATGTCCGCGCTCGCCGACGGGCTCGCGCGCTCCCGCAGCCGCGTCACCCACACGGTCGCGCGCATGGAGGCGCGCGGCCTGGTGCGGCGCTCGGCGAGCACGGGCGACCGCCGTGGGGTCAACTGCGCGATGACGCCGGAGGGCTACCGCGTGCTCGTGGCGTCCGCCCCGGCGCACGTCGCGGCCGTGCGCCGGTTCATGGTCGACGTGCTCACGCCGGAGCAGTTCCAGGCGCTCGGCGAGGCGATGGCCGCCGTCGCCGCGGCGTGCAAGGCGGACCGCGACGCCTGACCCCGCCGCCGCCCCGGGGTCGCGTGCGCCGGGTGCCGGTCAGAGCCCGGAGTGCGGGACACTGGTGCGCATGGTCTCCACCATCGTCCACCTCCTGCGCCACGGCGAGGTCCACAACCCCGACGGCGTCCTCTACGGCCGCATCCCCGGCTACCACCTCTCCGAGCGGGGCCACGAGATGGCCCGCCGCGTCGCCGCGCACCTCGCGGGCGAGCCCGGCCCCGACGGGGCGTCGCGCCCGCGCGCCGACCTCGCCGTCGTCGTCGCGTCACCGCTCCAGCGCGCGCAGGAGACGGCGACGCCCGCCGCCGAGGCCTTCGGGCTCGAGCTCGGCACGGACGACCGCCTCATCGAGGCGGCGAACCACTTCGAGGGCAAGACGTTCGGCGTCGGGGACGGGTCGCTGCGCCACCCGCAGCACTGGCCCTACCTGTGGAACCCGTTCCGCCCGTCGTGGGGCGAGCCGTACGTGGAGCAGGTCGCGCGCATGCGGGCCGCCGTCGCCGACGCGCGGGACAAGGCGGCCGGGCACGAGGCGCTGCTCGTCAGCCACCAGCTCCCCGTGTGGCTCACGCGCCTGAGCTTCGAGAACCGCCGGCTGTGGCACGACCCGCGCAAGCGTGAGTGCTCGCTCGCGTCGCTCACGTCGCTGCACTTCGAGGACGACCGCCTCGTCGGCCTGCACTACTCCGAGCCGGTCGCCGACCTCCTCCCGGGCGCCGCGACCGTCGCGGGGGCGTGACGTCGGTCATGTCTCACGCCGTCGTCGCCGTCCAGGCGCCCGAACCGTCCCGTTCGGAAGTGGCGGAGGTCACGTCTCTCAGGTGGCGTCCAGGAACCCCGGGCAGGGTGCCTCCCGTGATGACGCTGTGACCGCCAGCTCGCGCGCGCGTGACCCGCGCGCCCTCCCGCCCGTCCGCCGCGTGCTGACCGCGGGCGTCGTGGTCGCCGCGACGCTCGGCCTCGCGGCGTGCGCCCAGGACTCCGGCGCGACGACCGACGTCGTCGGGCAGGGCTACGTCTCCGGCGACGGCTCGGTCCGCACCTGGGACGCCGGCGAGCGGGGTGACGTCGTCGCGCTCACCGGCACCGACTACGAGGGCGAGCAGGTCGACACGAGCGCCTGGCTGGGCGACGTCGTCGTCCTCAACACGTGGTACGCGGCGTGCGCGCCGTGCCGTGCCGAGGCGCCCGACCTCGTGGCGCTCGCGAACGACCGCGCCGACGACGGCGTGCAGGTGCTCGGCATCAACACGACCGACGAGGCGGGCGCCGCGCAGGCGTTCCAGCGCCGGTTCGAGGTGCCCTACCCGTCGATCGACGACCGCAGCGGGGAGGTCGTCGCGGCGCTCTCCGGCACCGTGCCGCTCCAGGCCGTGCCGTCGACGGTCGTGCTCGACCGCGAGGGCCGCGTCGCGGCGCGCGTCATCGGGCTCGCCGAGGGCTCCACCCTGGACGCGCTCGTCGACGACGTGCTCGCCGAGGACGAGGCGGCCGGCTGACCGTGGTCACCCTCGCGTCCCTCGCCGCCACCGTCCCGACCGCCGCGCTCCCCGCGGCCGCCGCGACGAGCGTCGGCGACACGTTCGCCGCGACGGTCTGGAGCGGGTCGATGCTCCTGGCGGTCCCCGTGGCGGTCCTCGCGGGGCTCGTGTCCTTCGCGTCGCCGTGCGTGCTGCCGCTCGTGCCCGGTTACGTCGGCTACGTCTCGGGCATGGCCGCGGCGAACGCCGGGAGCGGGCGCGGAGCGTCCGGGGGGACGACGACGGCCACCCGGGTCGCGGCGCCGAGCCGCGGGCGCGTGCTCGCGGGGGTCGGGCTCTTCGTCGCCGGGTTCACCCTGGTCTTCGTCGCGCTCATGGTCGCGGCCGGCGCGATCGGCGTGCACCTGGTCCGCTGGGAGGACGTCATCACGCGCGTCCTCGGCGTCGTCGTGATTCTCATGGGGCTCGCCTTCATGGGCGCGGTCCCGTTCCTCCAGCGCGAGCGGCGCCTTCACCTGAGCCCGCAGGCCGGGCTCTGGGGTGCGCCGCTGCTCGGCATCGTGTTCGGGCTCGGCTGGACGCCGTGCCTCGGTCCGACGCTCGTCGCCGTGCAGTCGCTGTCGCTGAACGAGGCCTCGGCGGGCCGTGGCGCGATCCTCGGGATCGCCTACTGCCTCGGCCTGGGTGTGCCGTTCCTGCTCATCGCGCTCGGGCTCCAGAGCTCGCAGCGCATGCTCGGCTTCCTGCGCCGGCACCGCCTCGCCATCATGCGGATCGGCGGCGGGCTGCTCGTGCTCATCGGCCTCGCGCTGGTCACGGGCCTGTGGACGACGTGGACGTCGACCATGCAGGGCTGGATCGACGGCTACGTGACGGTGGTGTGAGATGACCGAGCGGACCGGCCAGGCCGAGAGGTCAGAAGAGCGTCCGACGACCTCGACGGGCTACCGCCCCGAGGGCATCGACGACGCGTTCTCCGCGGGCGACGGCCCGGGGGACCGGACGCCGTCGGGTGGCGGGGGTGACGCGGGAGGCGACGGCGGCCCGGCGCTCCCGAGGCTCGGGTGGCGCGGCACGCTGCGCTGGACGTGGCGCCAGCTCACGAGCATGCGCGTCGCGCTCATGCTGCTGATGCTGCTCGCGGTCGCGGCGGTGCCCGGCTCCGTCCTGCCGCAGCGCCCCCAGGACCCGGCGGCCGTGCTGCGCTACCTCCAGGAGAACCCGACGACGGGGGAGTGGCTCGACCGGCTCGGCTTCTTCGACGTCTACGCCTCGGTGTGGTTCTCGGCCATCTACATCCTGCTGTTCGTCTCGCTCGTCGGGTGCATCCTGCCGCGGACCAAGGCGCACTGGCAGGCGCTGCGTACGCGCCCGCCGCGCACGCCGCGGCGCTTCGACCGCTTCCCGGCACAGGGGCGCGCCGTCACCGACGCGTCGCCGGACGACGTCGTCGCGGCCGCGAGCACGCACCTGCGTGGCCGTCTGCGCTGGCTGCCGACGTTCCGCGTCGACACGGGCACCGAGGAGGCCGCCCCGGCACGGGGCCGCGCCGCCGCGCGGCCCGCGGCGCGCACGGTGTCCGCCGAGCGGGGCTACGTGCGCGAGACCGGCAACCTGCTGTTCCACCTGTCTCTCGTCGGCCTCCTGGTCGCCGTCGCGACGGGCCAGCTCCTGCACTACCGCGGGCAGGCGATCGTCACGGAGGGCCGCGGGTTCGCGAACGCGGTCGTCGACTACGACACGTTCGAGAACGGCGCGTGGTTCCGGCCGTCGTCGCTCGTGCCGTTCTCGATGACGCTCGACGCCTTCGAGTCCGAGTTCGCCCAGGACTCCGTCGCGTTCGCGCAGTCGCGCGACTTCACCGCGACGGTCACCGTGCGCGACCCCGACGGCACGACCCACGAGGAGACCATCAAGGTCAACCACCCGCTCACCGCGGGCGGCGCCAAGATCTACCTCCAGGGCAACGGGTTCGCGCCCGAGGTCACGGTGCACGACGCCGACGGCGAGGTCGCGTTCTCCGGCCGCGTGCCGTTCCTGCCCGAGGACACGATGTACACCTCGCGCGGCGTCATCAAGGTGCCCGACGTGTCCTCCGGCCTCGACCAGATCGGCCTCGTCGGGTACTTCCTCCCGACGGCCCAGCTCAGCGAGGACGGCGAGACCGCGGCGTCGGTGTACCCGCAGCCGATCAACCCGCTGCTCGTGCTCGAGGTCTACCGCGGCGACCTCGGCCTCGACGAGGGTCTGCCGCAGAACGTCTACCGCCTCGACACCGACGACCTCACGCCGTCGGTCGACGAGGACGGCGAGCGTGTGAAGCTGCTCGTCGCCCCGGGCGAGACGGTCGACCTGCCCGACGGTCTCGGCACGATCACGTTCGACTCGCTGCCGCGCTACGTCGCGCTCGACCTGCGCCACGACCCGTCGCTCACGTGGGTGCTCGTGTTCGCGCTCGGCGCGCTCACGGGGCTCGCCGTCTCGCTCTTCACCCCGCGCCGCCGCGTGTGGGTGCGCGCGTGGCGCGAGGAGGTGCCCGGGACGGGCGACGACGCCCCGCGCGAGCGCACCGTCGTCGCCGTCGCGGGCCTCGCCCGCGGGGACGACGCCGGCCTCCAGGGCGAGGTGGACTCGCTTCTCGCCGCGCTCCCGGGCGTGGCACCATCGGGTGAGGGTGACCTCACCTCGTCGCCGGGACGCGCACCGGCCGACCGCACCCGCTCCACCGCGCGTCCCGCACAGGACCCGACCGCGCGACCGCGCACGAAAGGCTGACCGATGACCGTAGCCGAGCTGAGCCAGGACCTCGTCTGGGCCGCTGCGACTGCCCTGACCGTCGCGCTCGTCGCGTTCGCGATCGACCTCGCGCGGCTCGCGGGCCGCGCCGACGACGAGCGGGCCGAGGCACGGGCCGACGCGAAGGCGCCCGGCGCGGAGGTGCTCGCCGGCGCGGGCGCGTCCGTCTCGCCGTACGGCCCGGACACTCCGGAGGCCGTCGACGCCGCCCCCGTCGCCGCGCCCGAGCCGTCGCGCAAGGCCGCCAACATCGGGATCTCGCTCACGTGGCTCGGGACGGCGCTGCTGCTCGTCGCGATCGTCACGCGCGGCATCGCCGCGGGCCGCACGCCGTGGGCCAACATGTACGAGTTCACGCTCGTCGGCGCCTTCGTGGCCCTCGCGGTGTTCCTCGGAGTCTCCCTCAAGCGCGACGTGCGCTTCCTCGGGTCGTTCGTGACCGGCCTCGCGGTGCTCTTCCTCGTGCTCGCGCAGAACGCGTTCTTCGTCGCCGCGACCGGCGTGCAGCCCGCGCTCCAGTCCTACTGGCTCGTCATCCACGTGGGCGTCGCGATCATCGCGACGGGCATCTTCACCGTCGCGTTCGTCACGTCGGTGCTCCAGCTCCTGCGCGACTCGCGCGACTCCGGGAACGCGTTCCTCGGCGCGCGCGGCTGGCGCTGGCTCGACTCGACGCCGGGGCCGCTCCAGCTCGAGGCGCTGAGCTTCCGCCTCAACGCGGTCGCGTTCGTGCTGTGGACGTTCACCATCATCGGCGGCGCGATCTGGGCCGAGCACGCGTGGGGCCGCTACTGGGGCTGGGACCCCAAGGAGGTCTGGAGCTTCGTCGTCTGGATCGTGTACGCGGCGTACCTGCACGCGCGCACGACCCGCGGCTGGTCCGGGCGCCGGGCGGCGTACTTCGTGATCGTCGGCTACGCGTGCGTACTGTTCAACTTCACGGGCGTGAACCTGCTGTTCAACGGCAAGCACTCGTACTCGGGCCTCAACCCGGGCGACTGACCCGGTCCGGCACCGCGCCGCACCGAGCGCTGCGTCCCCGCGCGAGCGCTGCGTCCAGACGCGCAGCGCTCGACCGCGGACGCAGCGCTCGACCTGTGCGCGGCGGGTCGGTCAGCGGGCGGTGTCGTCGCCGTCGTCGGACCCGTTGCTCGCCCCGGGTCGACGCGCGTCGCCGTCGTCCTCGGTCCGGCCGTCCTCCGTCGTGTCCCCGGTCGCCGGGGGAGCGTCGTCCGTCGCGGGCGAGGGCGCCTCGTCCCGCGTCTGGCGGCGCTGCTGCTGCTCGAGCCGCCAGAGGAACTCGGGGTCGTCGTCGGGCGCGACGGGGGCGTTGCGGCGCCGGCGCGTGCCGCCGTTCGACGAGCCGCCCGACGGGAGCCCGCCCGCGTACCGCGAGCCCGAGCGTGACGCGGACCGCTTGACCAGGGTCCAGGCGATGGGGCCGAGGAACGGCAGCAGGATGATGAGGACGATCCACAGCCCCTTGGGGATGCCGCCGCGCTCCTCCTCGTCGCTCGAGGCGAGGTCGACGAGCGCGTAGACCGCGAGGCCGACGGCGATGAGGGGGAGCAGCACGCGAAGCATGGCTCCAGCCTACGGGCCGTACCCTGGACTCGTGCCTGTCGTCGTCTACTCCGTCCTGCGTCTGCTGCTCTTCGCCGCCGCGCTGGGCGTGCTCTGGTTCGCCGGCCTCCGGGGCTGGCTGCTCGTCCTCGTCGCCGCGGTCGTCGCGCTCATGCTGTCGTACCTGACCCTGCGCAAGCCCCGCGAGGCCGCCTCGCGCTACCTCGCCGCGCGAGCCGAGCACCGCGCGCGCACGGGCGAGCGGTTCTCGCGCGAGATCGAGGACGACGCGGCGGCCGAGGACGCGGCCCTCGACGCGGCGGCCGAGGATGCCGCCCTCGACCGCGAGGAGAAGGCCGCCGCGCCGGGCACGGACCCGGCGCCGACCGAGCGGCCCGGGACCTCGTCGGCCCGCTGAGCCCACCGAGGCCGCGGCCTGCTGCCGGTGCTCAGAGCGCGAGCCCGACCCCCAGCAGCACGCCGTACGCGAGCTCGAACAGCCCGGTCCCGGCGAGCACCGGCACGAGGAGCGGGCCGCGCGCACCCGCGATCACCGGGAGCGTGAGGAGCACGGCCGGCAGCAGGAGGACCAGGGTGCCGAGCGCCCAGGGCGACGCGAACGCGCACACGACCGCCAGCAGCAGCGGGAGCCAGATCATCGCGACGTAGGCCCGGCGGGCACGGAAGTCGCCGAGCCGGACCGCGAGCGTGCGCTTGCCCGCGACGACGTCGGTCGGGATGTCGCGGATGTTGTTCACCATGAGGATCGCGCACGCGAGCAGGCCCACCGCGACCGCCCCGACGGCCGACGGCCACGTGACCACCCCCGCCTGCGTGTAGGTGGTGCCGAGCGTGGCGACCAGGCCGAAGAAGACGAAGACCCCGACCTCGCCCAGTCCCCGGTAGCCGTAGGGGTTGCGGCCGCCCGTGTAGTACCAGCCCGCGAGGATCGCGAGCGCGCCCACGGCGATCAGCCACCAGTGGCCGGTCACCGCGCAGAGCACGAGCCCGAGGACGGCGGCGACGCCGAACGCGCCGAACGCCGCGGCGCGCACCTGCCCGGGTCGCGCGGCGCCGGTCGCGGTGAGCCGCATGGGGCCCACGCGGTCGAGGTCGGTGCCGCGCACGCCGTCGGAGTAGTCGTTCGCGTAGTTCACGCCCACCTGGAGCGCGAGCGCGACGCCGAGGGCGAGCAGCGCGGGCCAGAAGGCGAAGCCGTCCACCTGGGCCGCGGCGCCGGACCCGACGATGACGGGCGTCGCGGCGGCGGGAAGGGTGCGCGGGCGCGCGCCCGCGACCCACTCGGTGGTGCTGGCCATGGTGCTCCGTCTCGGTCGTGCGGGTCGTGCAGGGTGGTGGGACCGCGGGCGGCTCAACCAGGGCGGCCCTGGAGGTGCCCGACGGCGAGCCGCGCCACCGCGGCGCGGTCCACCTTGCCGGGCCCGCGGCGCGGGAGGTCCGCGACGACGAGCACGCGACGTGGTGCGGCCGCCCGCTCCAGCCTATCCGTGACGTGGTCCCGGACCGTGGCGACGAGCGCGGCCGGGGCGTCCGCGACCGCGCCCCCCGTGCCGGGGGCCGAGCCGGGAGCGGCGGGCGCGGGCCCGCCCGTCGTGACGACCGCGACGACCTCCTGCCCCCACTCCGGGTGCGGCACGCCGACGACGCACGCCTCGCCCACGCCGTCGACCTCGGCGACGAGGGCCTCGACCGCGGCCGGGGCGACGTTGACGCCGCCCGAGACGACGACGTCGTCCGCCCGACCGAGCACGGTGAGCGACGGCTCGTCCGGCGCCCCGTCGAGCCGGCCGAGGTCGCTGGTGCGGAACCAGCGCGTGCCGTCGTCGTCGGTGCGGAAGGCGTGCGCGGTCGCGGCCGGGTCGCCGAGGTAGCCGTCGGCGAGGAACGGGCCGGAGAGCTCGACGACGCCCGTGGCGCCGCCCGGCCCGTCCTCCGGCGTGGGGCGTGCGAGGCGCACGCGCGCGCCCCCGAGCGGGACGCCGTCGTACACGCACCCGCCGCTCGTCTCCGTCATGCCGTACGTGGTCACGACGCGCGCGCCCGCCGCCCGCGCGCGGCGCAGCAGCGCGGGAGGCGCGGCGGCACCGCCGAGCAGGACCGCGTCGAGGGCGCAGAGCGCGTCGAGTCCCGCGCCGCCGCCGTCGGAGCCCGCCTCCGCCGCGGCGAGGAGGCGGTGGAGCTGCGTGGGGACGAGCGAGACGTACCGGCGCGCGGCGCGCGGTGCCCGGGCGACGAGCGCGGCGAAGCCGGCCGGGGTGAACGGCTCGTCGTCCGGTGCGACCGTGAGGCCTCGCCCGGCCGCGTGCGCGCGGGCGACCACCTGCACGCCCGCGACGTGCGTCGCGGGCAGCGTGAGGAGCCAGTGCCCGGGCCCGCCCAGCCGCTCGTGCGTCGCGGCGCCCGAGGCGCGCAGCGCCGCCGCGGACAGCACGACCTCGCGCGGCTCGCCCGTCGAGCCCGACGTGCGCAGGACGAGCGCGGCGCCCGGCGGCACGTCGGCGGGCCCGGGCCGGGCGAGCAGCGGGACGGGCGCCACCGGGGCGCCGGCGCCGTCGAGCGCGGCGCCGACCGCCGCGACCAGGGCGTCGAGATCGGCGGGGACGACGGCGCGGTTCACCGGATCAGCGTAGGCCGGGCCGTAGGGTGACCGGGAAGCGCACGTCCGTCGCAGGGGCAGCGCCAGGACCGGGTCCTGGACCGACGGGAAGGTCGAGGATGACGAGGACGGCACGAGGGCACGGCGCGGTCCGGGCGAGGCTGGTGGTCGCGCTCGCCGCGGCGTCGGTCCTGCTCGCGGGGTGCGGCGGCGAGCCGGCCGCGCCCACCACGGAGACGGTCGACGCGGACGTGTCCGCGGACAAGGGGGCGCCGCCCACGCCGGACGTGCCGCTCGTGTGGCCGCTGACCGGCGTCGAGGCCGAGGAGGTCGCGGACCGCCCGGCGCTCGCGGTGAAGATCGAGAACGCGCCCCAGGCGCGGCCGCAGACCGGCCTCGAGCAGGCCGACGTCGTGTGGGAGGAGGTCGTCGAGGGCGGCATCACGCGCTTCGTCGCCGTCTACCACTCGCAGGTCCCCGAGCGCGTCGGGCCCGTCCGCTCCGTCCGGCCCATGGACCCGGCGATCGTCGGTCCGCTGCACGGGATCCTCGCGTACACGGGTGGCCAGCAGCCGTTCATCGATGCCGTCGGTGCGGCGGGGGTCCAGTCGGTCGTCATGGACGAGGGCGACGACGGGTTCACCACGACCCGCGCGCGCCGTGCGCCGCACAACGTGTACGGCAGCCCGGAGGAGTTCTGGGCCCAGGCCGACGGCGACCGCACCACGCCCCCGCCCGCCCAGCTCGTCTTCGCCCGGGAGCCGGGGACCGGCACCGCCACCGTGGCGGGCAGCGCCGCGACGCGGCTCGACGTGCGGCTCACGTTCGCGAGCAGCGCGGTGTGGGAGTGGAACGCCGACGAGGGTCGTTACGTGCGCAGCGAGGGCGACACGCCCGCCGTGTCCTCGGACGAGGTGCGGCTCTCGGCGACGAACGTCGTGCTGCTGTCCGCGCCGATGGAGGACACGGCGTTCAAGGACCCGGCGGGGGTGCCCGTCCCGGAGACGAAGCTCGTGGGGACCGGCGAGGGCGTCGTCGCGAGCGGCGGCAAGCAGGTGCCGGTGACGTGGTCCAAGGAGACGGTCGAGTCCCCGGTGGTGCTCACCGGGGCGGACGGGAAGCCCGTCGAGCTCGAGCCCGGGGCCTCGTGGATCGAGCTCGTGCCGGTCGGGTCGGGGAGCTGGGAGGCCGGCTGACGGTCCGTCTCTGCCGGCGGCGGCCCCCGGGGTCCTCCCCACGGCGTACGACCGCTCCGCCCCGAGGGGGACCGGCGGGCATCCAGGTCGAGCCGCGGGGCCGACGCGGAGACGGGGTCCCGGGCGGGACCGTGGAGTCATGGCAACCGTCGTCCCGCACCCCGTCCACCCGTCCCAGCCCGGCACCCCCGGCGAGGGCGCCGCGCAGCGCTCGACCGAGGGCCGGCTCCCGCCCTCCTACGCGCCGCGCACGCCGCGCGACGACGAGCCCGGCGCCGCGCGCTCCGCCGCGCCCGTCGCGATCTCGGTCGGGCTCCTGTTCGGCCTCGCCGTCGCCGCGGCGTTCGTCGGCCGCGGCCTCATCGAGATGCTGACGAGCCTCGTCGCCGGCTCCTGACCCGCCGGGTCAGAACGCGTAGCCGAACCGGCCCCAGTCCGGGTCGCGCCGCTCCAGGAACGCGTCGCGCCCCTCCACGGCCTCGTCGGTCATGTACGCGAGCCGCGTCGCCTCGCCCGCGAAGACCTGCTGGCCCATGAGCCCGTCGTCCGCGAGGTTGAACGCGAACTTGAGCATGCGGATCGCCTGCGGCGACTTCGACGCGATCGTGCGCGCGTACTCGATGGCCAGCGCCTCGAGGTCCGCGTGGTCCGCGACCTCGTTCACCGCCCCCCACTCGTACGCGTCCTGCGCCGAGTACTCCCGCGCGAGGAAGAAGATCTCCCGCGCCCGCTTCTGCCCCACCTGCCGCGCCAGGTACGCCGAGCCGTAGCCGCCGTCGAACGAGCCGACGTTCGCGTCGGTCTGCTTGAACCGCGCGTGCTCGCGGCTCGCGATCGACAGGTCCGCGACGACGTGCAGCGAGTGCCCGCCGCCCGCCGCCCACCCGTTGACGACCGCGACCACGACCTTGGGCATCGTCCGGATGAGCCGCTGCACCTCGAGGATGTGCAGGCGCCCCGCGCGGGCCGGGTCCACCGCGTCGCGCGTGTGCACGTCTCCGCCGCCGTCGGGCGCGGTCGTGTACTGGTAGCCCGAGCGCCCACGGATCCGCTGGTCGCCCCCGGAGCAGAACGCCCAGCCGCCGTCCTTGGGGGACGGGCCGTTGCCCGTGAGGAGCACCGTCCCCACGTCGGACGTCATGCGCGCGTGGTCGAGCACGCGGTACAGCTCGTCCACGGTGTGGGGGCGGAACGCGTTGCGCACCTCCGGGCGGTCGAACGCGACGCGCACCACGGGCAGGTCGCGCACGACGGCGCCGTCCGCGTCGCGCTCCACGCCCCGGTGGTACGTGACGTCGGTCAGCTCCTCGAACCCGGCGACGTCGCGCCACGCACCCGGGTCGAACGTCTCGGACACCTGGCGGGGGAGCGCGTGCGCGCGGGGGTCGTCGGCGGGCACGCGCTCCCCCGCCAGG